>NZ_JBDGJH010000013.1:0-193291 GCF_057656995.1 Mycobacterium sp. Soil_C_30
ACCGCGACGCAGGAACCCCACTCGGCACAGCAAACCCCCACGCTCAGAAATGTTTCTCTGACCGTATGAATCCGCCTCGCACTTTCGGGCCCAAACTCACGTTTGGGCGAGGTGGTGGGGGCCGGTGGCACACTGGAGTCATGAGCAGCAGCAATAATCCCTTCGGCTTCGATCCCGAGGACTTCGATCGCATGGTCCGGGAAGCCGGTGAAGGTCTGCGCGAAGCGTTCGGGCGGGTGTTCGAGACCGGTGGCCAGCGTGGGGGCTGGAACATGTTCTTCGATCAGGGCGGTCACCGGCCGCGGCCCGAGCCCGAGACCACCGGCGATACCGGCGACGGGGTGTGGGCCATCTACACCGTGACCGAGGACGGCTCAGCGACCGTGGAGCAGGTGTTCGCCACGGAACTCGACGCCCTCCGCGCCAACAAACACAACACCGACGCCACGCGGAAGGTGCGGTTCCTGCCCTACGGCATCGCGGTCAGCGCGCTGGACGAAGCGGATCGGTCGGCTACCGACGAGGCTTAGCGGCGGCGGTCGACCACAGCGCCCACGCCACCAGAACCGGCTGGAACAGCAGTCGCACGAACCTCTTGGTGTCGCTGTTGAGGCCGAAGCCGTCGCGCTTGTTGACGTACTGCGCGATGTTGCCGGGGAAGACGGCCACGAAGAACGCCGCCAGCAGCCGGCCCACCAGCACGCGGTCGCGGCGCAGAAGTGCCAGACCGGCACCGAGCACGATCTCCACCCCACCCGAGGCCATCACCACGCCGTCCGGATCCATGGGAAGCGATTTCGGCACCTGGGCCTGGAATTCCTGACGGCCCCAGAAGAGGTGACTCAGCCCGGCGAACACCATGGCGCCGGCCAGAACCAGACGAGCAGCCGTGCGCGCCGGTGTGGTGGGTGGCGGGGGCGGAAGCTCCGCCGAAACAGGTGAGGTCACCCCCTACAGATACCCCACGCTCCCGGCGCTCCACCAACCGGTTGCGTGGGCGCTAATTACAGGAATGTTTCCTGTCAAAAGTCTGTGAAACGGGAAAAATTTCAATCCTTAGCGAGCCAAAACTGTTTTTCTCGTCCAAGATGGCTCCTCGAATCCTGATCGAGGCGTAAACGTGGACCGGAACCCGACCGGTCGCAGTACACCCACGCCCCGCGGAACCAACTGAGGAGCCCGATGAGCACCCTGCGCACCACCCTGCGCAAAACCGCTGTCCTGTTCTGCATCGCCACCGTCGCCGCCTTCGGTGTCGCCGCGTGTGGCGGAGACGACGACGCGGGCGGCGGCTCCAGCTCGGGATCCGGGGGCGGCGAGATCAACATCTCGATGACGTCGTTCCCCGACTACATCGACCCGCAGCTGTCGTACACCGTCGAAGGGTGGGAGACGCTCTACAACGTCTACACCCCGCTGCTGACCTACAAGCACGCCAAGGGCGAGGACGGCACCGAGGTGGTGCCCGGCCTGGCCGAGGCGATGCCCGAGGTCTCGCCCGACGGCAAGACCTACAAGCTCAAGCTGCGGTCGGACATGTTGTACTCCGACGGCACGCCCATCAAGGCGTCGGACTTCACCTACGCGATCCAGCGGCTGTTCAAGGCCGACTCGGGTGGCTCGGTGTTCTTCAGCGGCATCGTCGGCGCGCCCCAATACGCCGACGGATCCGCGGACACCATCTCCGGCATCGTCACCGACGACGCCACCGGCGACATCACCATCACCCTCGACGCGCCCAACGGCACCTTCGAGAACGTGCTCGCGCTGATGTTCTCGGCGCCGGTTCCGCCGAGCACCCCGCTGGCCGATGACACCACCAACAATCCGCCGCCGTCGAGCGGGCCGTTCATGATCACGAATGTGGAAGCCCCACAGACGTTGACGCTGGAACGTAACCCCAACTTCGAGACCGTCAAAGCCGCCGGCGCCACCGAAGTGGCCGACGCCCAGGTCGACAAGATCACGGTCACCCAGAACAAGAGCAACTCCGCCCAGGTGACCGGAGTGGAGCAGAACACCATCGATTTCATGGTCGACCCGCCGGACGCCGACCGGCTCCAAGAGGTCAAAACCCGCTTCGGAGAACGGTTCCGGCTCGAGGAATCGATCAACACCTACTACTTCTGGATGAACAACCAGACCGCTCCCTTCAATGACGTGCGGGTGCGCCAGGCGATCAACTACGCGATCGACCCCGAAGCCCTCAACCGCGTGTTCGGCGGTCGCATGCACGCAACCCAGCAGATCCTCCCGCCGGGAATGCCCGGCTACGAGGAGTACAAGCTGTACCCGGGACCTGACATGAACAAGGCCAAAGAGCTGCTGGCTCAGGCCAATCCGGCCGACAAGGACATCACGGTCTGGACCAACGACGAGCCTGACCGCAAGCGGATCGGCGAGTACTACCACGATCTGCTCAACCAGCTGGGTTTCAACGCCACGCTGAAAGTGATCGCCGGTGACGTCTACTTCACCACGATCGGCAACCAGTCCACGCCGGACCTCGACACCGGATTCTCCAACTGGTTCCAGGACTTCCCGCACCCGGACGACTTCTTCCGTCCGCTGCTCAACAGCGACGCCATCCTGCCCACCAACGGCAACAACTTCTCCCGGGCCTCCATCCCCGCGCTGGACGCCAAGATGAACGAGTTGCTGACCAAGCAGCTCACCGACGGGGACACCGAGCAGCAGTACGCGGCGTTGGACAAGGCCTATATGGAGCAGGCGGTGTGGGCGCCGTACGGCAACGAGCAGTACACGACGTTCGTCTCCGAACGGATGGACTTCGACAAGGCCTACAGCCATCTCCTGTTCAACCAGGACTGGTCCGCGCTCGCCATCAAGTAAATGGCCACTCCTACTGATGCGGTGGAGGCACCCGGGGAACCGGTGCTGCCCACCGGTGTTCCGGCCGAGCAGATCCGGGGCCGTAGCCCGTGGTACCTGGCGTGGTTACGTCTGCGCCGCAACAAGGTGGCGCTGGGCTTCGGGGTGCTGTTCGTCCTGATCGTCGTGTTCTGCCTGGCGGCGCCGCTGTGGGCCGATCACGTGGCGCACACCGGACCCAACGAGAACCACATCACCGACACGGTGATGATCGACGGCAAGGAAACCGACGTCGTATCACCCGACGGCACACCGATCGGACCCGGACTGCACGGCCGCTACCTGCTGGGGGCCGACCAGAACGGCCGTGACGTGATGGTGCGGTTGATGTACGGCGGGCGGACATCCATCTACATCGGAGTGGCCGCCGCGGCGATCACCACGGTGTTGGCGGTCCTCGTCGGCCTGGTGTGCGGCTACTACCGCGGCTGGATCGATGCGCTGCTGTCACGCGTCATGGACGTGGTGTGGGCCTTCCCGGTGCTGTTGCTCGGTATCGCGCTGGGCACCGCACTTGCGTTGGGCGGTTTCAAGATCGGCGACGTGCAGGTGGCCGGGGACTCGCTGTGGATCCCGATCCTGATCATCGGCCTGGTGTACGTGCCGTACATGGCCCGGCCGATCCGCGGTGAGGTGCTGGCGTTGCGGGAGAAGGAGTTCATCGAAGCGGCAGTGGCTCAGGGCAAGGGGCCGCTGCGCATCATGTTCACCGAACTGCTGCCGAATGTGGTGTCGACCATCATCGTGTTCTTCACGCTGAACATCGCGAACAACATGCTGCTCGAATCGGCGCTGTCGTTCCTCGGTGCGGGTGTGCGGGCGCCGAACGCGTCGTGGGGCACCATGATCGCCGACGGTTACCAGACGATCTACACCGCGCCGCATCTGACGATCGTCCCCGGTCTGCTGATCGTGTTGACGGTGTTGTCGCTCAACGTGTTCGGCGATGGGTTGCGCGACGCGCTCGATCCCCGCGCCAAGATCCGGATGGAGCACTGATGCTTCGTTTCGTCGCCAGGCGGGTGATCGGCATGGTCGCGGTGCTGTTCGCGATCTCGATTCTGGTGTTCCTGATCTTCAACGTCATCCCCAACTCCGATCCGGCGGCGCGCATCGCCGGCAAGAACGCCGACCCCGAACTCATCGCGCGGGTCAACGCCGACCTCGGTCTCGACCAGCCGCTGCCGGTGCAGTACCTGACGATGATGAAGCAGATCTTCACCGGAGAACTCACCTCGTACGCGAGCTCGCTCAACGTCGTGGACCAGATCTGGAAGGGCCTGCCCGCCACGCTGTCGCTGTGCGTGGGTGCGGCGGTGCTGTGGATGGCGCTGGCCATCTGGTTCGGTTATCTGAGCGCGGTGCACGCGGGCAAACTCACCGACCGGGCGCTGACGGTGCTGAGCCTGGTCGGTATCTCGATGCCGGTGTTCTGGCTCGCGGCAATTCTGTTGTACTACTTGAGTTTCAAAGCTGAGCTGTTCCCCACCAGCAGTTACGTGCCGCTGACCAAGGACCCACTGGACTGGGCGTATCACCTGATCCTGCCGTGGATCACCCTGGCGGTGCTCTACGTGGGCTTCTACAGCAGGGTGTTGCGCTCCAACATGCTCGACGTGATGAACGACGACCACGTCCGTACCGCCCGCGCGAAAGGAATCAGTGAACGTCAGGTCCGCATCAAACACGTGCTGCGAAACTCGATGATCCCGATCGTGACCCTGTTCGGGTTGGATTTCGGGGCCGTCGTCGGCGGGGGAGCGATCCTCACCGAGACGGTGTTCAACATCAACGGTGTCGGTTTGTACGCCGGGCAGGCCATCGGCTCGCTGGATCTGCCTCCGCTGATGGGCGTCACGATGTTCGGCGCCTTCTTCATCGTGCTGTTCAACACGCTGGTGGACATCGCGTACGCATTCCTGGACCCCCGCATCCGATTGGGAGAGGCGGCACCGGTATGAGCCCCATCCTCGAAGTCAATGACCTACGAGTCGGTTTCGCCACCCAGGACGGCATGGTGCACGCCGTCGACGGCGTGTCGTTCGACCTGTCCGCCGGTGAGGTACTGGCCGTCGTCGGCGAATCCGGCAGTGGTAAGAGCGTCACCGCCCAGACGCTGATCGGCCTGACCCGGGCTCCGAACGCCACCATCGGGGGCTCGGTCCGCTACCGCGGCACGGATCTGGTGACGCTCAGCGACAACGACCTGCGCAAGGTGCGGGGCAATGACATCGCCATGGTGTTCCAGGATCCGATGACCTCGTTGAACCCGGTGTACCGGGTGGGTGACCAGATCGCGGAGATGATCCGGGCGCACCGCGACGTCTCCCGCGCCGAGGCCCGGGACCGGGCGGTCGAACTGCTTCGTTCGGTCGGAATCCCCAATCCTGAACGGCGGGTGCGTGATTACCCCCATGAGTTCTCCGGCGGTATGCGCCAACGGGTGATGATCGCGATGGCGCTGTCGCTGGAACCGGACGTGCTGATCGCCGACGAACCCACCACCGCGCTCGACGTCACGATCCAGGCGCAGATCCTGCGCCTGCTCGACGATCTCAACACCCAGCGTGACCTCGCGGTCATCCTGATCACCCACGACCTCGGAGTGGTGGCGGAGGTGGCCGACCGGGTGCTGGTCATGTACGCCGGGCATGTGGTGGAGGACGCGAGTGTCGACGACATCTTCTACGATCCCCAGCATCCTTACACCTGGGGGCTTTTCGGCTCGCTGACGCCGCTGGACGCGCCGCAGCACAGCCGTCTGCCGCAGATCGGCGGCGCCCCGCCGTCGCTGCTGTCACTGCCTTCCGGCTGCCGGTTCGCCCCGCGCTGCCCGCACGCCTTCGAGGCCTGCGACACCCCGCCACCGCTGGAACCCCGGAGGTTCCCGGAGCACCTGGACCGGTGCTGGCTGGAACCGGAACAGAAGTCGACACTGCGTGATGTCGACGGCCGGATCGGGTTGCGGAAACCGGTCGCCTCATGACTGAACCGCTTCTGGAAGTCACCGACCTGGTCAAACACTTCCCGATCAAGGCGGGCGCCGTCATCGAACGCGAGGTCGCGCGGGTGCGCGCCGTCGACGGGGTGAGCCTGGTGCTCCACGAAGGCGAAACCCTGGGGCTGGTGGGCGAGTCCGGCTGCGGCAAGTCCACACTGTGCCGGCTGATCATGCAGCTGTTGACCCCGACCTCGGGGTCGGTGCGCTTCGACGGCCAGGAACTGGTGGGCCGGTCGCGACGGGAACTGCGCCCCATCCGCAGGCACATCCAGATGGTGTTCCAGGACCCGTTCGCCTCACTGAACCCACGCAAGCGGGTCGGACAGATCATCGGCGACGCGATGGAACTGCACGGCCTGGCCGGCGGCGGCGACGTCAAGCGCAAGGTCCAGGACTTGCTGGACCGGGTCGGGTTGCAGGCCGAGCACATCAACCGCTACCCCCATGAATTCTCCGGTGGACAGCGCCAGCGGATCGGCATCGCGCGGGCGCTGGCGCTGCGCCCGAAGCTGATCATCGCCGACGAACCGGTCTCGGCGCTGGACGTGTCGGTGCAGGCGCAGATCATCAACCTCCTCGAGGACCTGCAGGACGAGTTCAAGCTGTCCTACCTGTTCGTCGCGCACGATCTCGGTGTGGTGCGGCATGTGTCGGATCGGGTGGCCGTCATGTACCTCGGCAAGATCGTCGAGACCGGGATGTCAAACGATCTGTATGACAAGCCGTTTCACCCATACGCCAACGCACTGCTGTCCGCGGTGCCGATCCCGGACCCTCGACGCAACTCCGCGCGGGAGCGGCTCATCCTCGAAGGGGACGTCCCCAGCCCGATCGACCCGCCGTCGGGATGCCGCTTCCACACCCGGTGCCGCTGGGCCACCGAAGTGTGCACCGCGGAGGAGCCGCTGTTGGTGACACATGAGCCCGCGCATGCGGCGGCCTGCCATCACCCGCGGCACCTGGAAGCGGCGTTTGGGGGTAGCTGACCCGGGTATCCGGCGCACATGTCTGCGCCCAATCCCTGTACCGACGTGACTCTGGAGGTCGACGGCCAGCGCCACGAGCTGCGGGTCGACAACCGCGTCACCCTGCTGGACGCCCTCCGTGAACACCTGGGCGTACGCACCGCGAAGAAGGGTTGTGACCACGGCCAGTGCGGTTCGTGCACCGTCCTGGTCGACGGCCGCCGGGTGGTCAGCTGCCTGTCGTTCGCGGTCGCCGCGCAGGGCAGTCAGGTCACCACCGCCGGGGGCCTGGGTTCCGGCGAGGAGTTGCACCCCGTGGCCCAGGCGTTCTACGACGAAGACGCCTTCCAATGCGGGTACTGCACGCCGGGACAGATCTGTTCGGCGGTCGGCATGCTCGATGAGGCCAAGGCCGGAGCCCCGAGCTTTGTCACCGACGACCTGGAGCACGTCGCCGAGCTCACCCGCGAGGAGATCCGGGAACGGATGAGCGGCAATCTGTGTCGTTGCGCGGCGTATCCGAACATCATCGCCGCCATCGAGGAAGCGGCCACCCGATGAGACCGTTCGAATACCACCTCGCGGCCAGCCCCGCTGACGCCGTCGCCACCCTGGCACGTCGGCCGGACGCCGCCTACCTGGCCGGCGGCACCAACCTCGTCGACCACATGAAACTCGGTGTCGCCAATCCCGGGCTGCTGGTGGACGTCAGCCGGCTCGACCTAAGTGAGACCACGGCGCTGCCGGAGGGCGGTGTGCGCATCGGCGCCACCGTCCGCAACAGCGATCTCGCCGCGGATCCGGTGATCCGGTCCCGCTACCCCGTGCTGACCCGGGCGTTGCTGTCCGGAGCCTCGGGACAGTTGCGCAACGCGGCCACCACCGCGGGCAACCTGCTGCAGCGCACCCGCTGCGTGTACTTCCAGGACGTCACCACCCCGTGCAACAAACGTGAACCCGGCAGCGGCTGCTCGGCGATCGGCGGGTACCTCCGTTACCACGCCATCCTGGGTGCGTCCCCGCAGTGTGTGGCCGTCCATCCCTCCGATATGGCGGTGGCCATGGCCGCGCTGGACGCCGAGGTGGTGATCCAGGGTGACAACGGTGAAAGGCGTGTGCCGGTCGAAGAGTTCCACCGGCTGCCGGGCGAGGAGCCGGAACGGGACACGGTGTTGCGCCACGGCGAACTCATCACAGCCGTCGAGCTGCCGGCGCCACCCGAGGGCGCGGTGTCGAACTATCGCAAGGTGCGCGACCGCGCGTCGTACGCGTTCGCTCTGGTCTCGGTGGCGGCCGAACTCGTGGTGACGCCCTCCGGCGACATCCACTCCGCCAGAATCGCTTTCGGCGGGGTGGCCCACAAACCTTGGCGGGCCCGCAAAGCCGAGGGTGTGCTGACGGGTGCACCGGCCACCGAGGAGACCTTCCGCGCGGCTGCCGATGCCGAGTTGGCGGCGGCCGAACCGCTGCCCGGCAACGAGTTCAAGGTCGACCTGACCCGCCGCACCCTGATCGCCGAACTGCGTGCACTCAGTGGGAGGCAGCGCTCATGACGATGCTCGAACCCCGCTCGATCGGCCAGCCGGTCGCCCGCCTGGACGGTCGCGCCAAGGTCACCGGCACCGCGCCGTACGCCTTCGAACAGGCCGTCGACAACCCGGCTTATCTGCACCCCATCCAGTCGACCATCGCCCGTGGCCGGGTGATCGCGATGGACACCGCCCAAGCGCGCGCGGTGGACGGTGTGCTCGATGTCCTGACCGTGTTCGACGCACCCGAACTGGCCGATGACTCCGACGGCGAACTGGCGATACTCCAGGATCAGCGCGTGCATTTCCGCGGCCAGTTGATCGGCGGCGTGGTGGCGGAGACAGCCGAAATCGCCCGTCACGCTGCGGGTCTGGTGGAGCCGGACTATGAGCAGGAGGCTCACGACGCCGAACTGACCCCGGATCACCCGGGTCTGTACACACCGGAATCGGTGAATCCGTCCTACGATCCGGACACCGACGACGGGGATGTCGAGGCCGCGCTGGCCGCTGCCGAGTTCGTGGTGGACCAGACCTATACGACCCCCATCGAGCACAACAACCCGATGGAACCGCACGCCTGCATCGCGCAGTGGTCCACCCGCGGCGGGCAGCCGTCGATCACCATGTACGACTCCACCCAGGGCGTGCACGTGGTGCGAAAGACGTTGGCGCCCATCCTCGGTGTGGAACCCGAACAGCTGCGGGTGGTGGCCCCGCACGTGGGTGGCGGTTTCGGTTCGAAGGGGGCGCCGCACGCCCATGATGTCCTGGTGCTGCTGGCCGCCCAGCGGGCCGGCGGGCGCCCCGTCAAGCTGGCACTGACCCGGCAACAGATGTTCTCACTGGTGGGGTACCGCACCCAGACCATCCAGCGTCTGCGGCTTGGTGCCGGTGGCGACGGCCGGCTGACCGCGCTGGTGCACGACGTGGTGGAACAGACCTCAGCGGCCAAGGAATTCGCCGAGCAGACCGCGGTGACCTCGCGCAAGATGTACGCCTCACCGAACCGGCGGACGTCGCACCGGCTGGCCAAACTCGATGTGGCGATCCCGTTCTGGATGCGTGCGCCGGGGGAGTGCCCGGGCACCTACGCCGCCGAGGCCGCGATGGACGAACTTGCGGTGGCCTGCGGCATCGACCCGGTCGAGCTCCGGATCCGCAACGAACCCGAGGTCGACCCGGAAACGGGTAAACCGTGGTCCGGTCGCCACCTGGTGGAGTGTCTACGGCTGGGGGCCGAACGGTTCGGCTGGGAAACGCGTAACCCCACTCCGGGACAGCAGATGTCCCAGGATTGGTTCATCGGGATGGGAGTGGCGTCGTCCACGTATCCCGGAATGGCCATGCCCGGCAACGCCGCCCGCATCACCTACGCGGCCGAGGGGCGTTACGCGGTCGCCATCGGCGCCGCCGATATCGGCACCGGAACCTGGACGACGCTGACGCAGATCGCCGCCGACGCACTGGGCTGCGGCGTGGACGCCGTCGACCTGCAGATCGGTGATACCGATCTGCCACCGGCGTCGGTGGCGGGCGGGTCGTCCGGCATGACGTCGTGGGGCACCGCGATCGTCACGGCGGCCGAACAGTTCCGGCGCGACCACGGCGATCCCCCGGCCGTCGGCGCGACGACGATGGCGGAATCATCGGGTCCCGAGTCCGACGACTTCACCGTGCAGTCCTTCGGAGCCCAATTCGTCGAGGTCCGGGTGCATCGCGACACCGGCGAGATCCGCGTACCCCGGATGCTCGGGGTGTTCGACGTGGGGCGGGCCATCAACGGCCGCACACTGCGGTCGCAACTCATCGGCGGTATGACCATGGGCCTGTCGATGGCGTTGCATGAGGAAAGCGTCCGCGACACGCGTTTCGGCCATGTGGTCACCCAGGATCTGGCGACCTACCACATCAGCTCACACGCCGATGTCGAGGACGTCGACGCCATCTGGCTGAACACGCCGGACGAGCACTTCAACGTGATGGGGTCGCGGGGAGCCGGTGAGATCGGGATAGTGGGCGCCGCCGCCGCGGTGGCCAACGCCGTCTACAACGCGACCGGCGTGCGGGTGCGTGATCTGCCCGTCACCCTGGACAAGGTGTTGGCCGGCTGGCGCTGAGGTCACTGCCTCTGCCAGGCGCGGGCGGCGAGCAACTCCGGGACCACCACCTCGGTGAGCAGGCGGACGTCGTCGTCGGTGTCACCCGGATACCGCAATTCGTACCCTGCGCCTGGCACCTCACCGCCGACACCGACGACGGTGCTGCCGCGGGCGGTGGTCCACTCCGCCAGTTGGTTCTCCCAGGCCGAGCCGGCGAAGACCAGCAGCCGGTAGTCGGTGGTCTTGGTCAGGTAGACGTCGACGTGGCTCCAGTCGCCGGTCTCACATCCCACCGCCGGAAGCCGCGGGCCTTCTCGCACCATCAGCGACCCCTGCTGCGCAGAACAGAGCCGCTGTGCGGGCGCAGCCAAGTGGGTTCCATCCGGCCCCAGCAGGAGTCCCGAAAGCTCCGGCTGCCAAGTGCTTTCGGTGTCGAGGAGGTGTTGGGTGGCTTCGGCCGACCTGGTGATGGTGTCAGTCGGGGTGTCCCTGCCGGTGAGGTGGCATTCGAGCGCTATCAGCAGCGCCAGCGTGTGCTGATAACTGCGGCAGGCGACACCGCCGACCTCCGGTTCCGCGTGCAGTGCCACGGTGGCATCGCAGGCTTCGGTGATCGGGGAGTCGGCGGTGTTGGTCAGCGCCACGGTGGGCACCTGCCGGCGCAACCGGTCCAGGGCGTCGAGGGTTTCGACGGAGCCGCCGCTGGCCGAGGTGGCCACCACCAGAGTGCCGGGACCCCAGTCGGGCAGCAGTGAGGACGACGCCAGCTCCGATGTGACGATGAGCCCGCGGGCGCGCATCCTCGCCGCGGCCACCCCGCCGGCGTAGGCCGACGAGCCCATTCCGAGCAGGACAACCCGCTCGACATCCGGCGAAACGACAGCGGCCCAGGGATTTTCGGCGGCCAGAGTCTCAGCGAGCCGACCCAGGACCTCCGGCTTGCGCTGCACGTCGGCCAGGAACCCTTCGGGTTTCACAGCGGTGACCTTTCATCGAGAAGTGCGGGCAGTGCCGCATCGGGGATATACATCCACCGTGGCAGATGCCGGGCGGCGTAGATGATCTCGCGCAGCACCTGCTGCAGGCGGAAGGCGCGCAAGACGGTGTGGTCGAGTTCTCCGGCGTAGCCACCGAGGAACGCCGCGCGTGCGGCGGCGTCCACCTCGGCGAGTATGTCGGGGTCCAGGTCGGTGTACTTGCGGGCGACGACGGCGGCGTGGGCCAGTGATTGGGTCATGCCCGCGACATCGAGGGCTGCGGGAATCGGCAGCATCCGCTGCCGTGCCGGGAGCACCGGGTTGCCGTCGAAATCGGTCACCACGAACCGGTGGCCGCTGCGCAACACCTGGCCGACATGCAGATCACCGTGACCGTCGAGCACCGGTGTACCACCCAGCGTGCCCACCGCGCCGAGGATGGTCGCGATCTCGTGGCGGCGGGTACGGGCGGTGGTGATACTCGCGGAGTCGCCGCTGGCGCAGGCGATGTCGAGGGT
Organism: Mycobacterium sp. Soil_C_30; assembly: GCF_057656995.1. Taxonomy (NCBI): domain Bacteria; kingdom Bacillati; phylum Actinomycetota; class Actinomycetes; order Mycobacteriales; family Mycobacteriaceae; genus Mycobacterium; species Mycobacterium sp. Soil_C_30. The sequence goes on from NZ_JBDGJH010000013.1 coordinate 11,985, forward strand.
GCCCATCGCGTCCTCATGCCAACGTTGAGCGTCCTCCGGCGCGGCGGTGGTGGTGGTGCTCGCCAGTGCGGTGTGCAGGTCGGCCACCAGAATTCCCACCGCGGTGGCTGCCTCGACGACAGGGCCGGGATCACGCGTGAGGACGGCCCGGGTGATCAGCTCCACCGCCCAGGTCCAGCCGTCGACGGCACCGGGCAGGTACTCGTCCACGCTGGCCACCAGGGTCTCGTCACCGTCTGGTGAGCGCCAGGTGATCAGCCCCCACGGTGTCGGCATGCCGGTGAATCCGGCTTCGCGCAGCGTGGTGATCCGGTGCGGCGCCGGGTGCGGACCGGCTTCGAGATGGGTGGCCCACTTGACCACCGCGGTGGCGCCGACGATCACCGATTCGTTGGTCTGGTCGACGCCGATGGCCCGCTCACCGGTGGCGGTACGGGTGCTCCACGAGTGAATGGTGAAGCGGCCCTGGTCTTTTGATCCGCGTGCCAGGACTGTCAGGAGCGCCTCGGCCGCACCGTCGCCGGGTCGGGCGCGGACGTCGCCGACGTGGGGGAGCGCGGCCAGTCCGTCGCCGTCGGGCACGATGACGAGCCGCCTGCCGCCGCCCAGGTCGAGGGCGTCGAGGAAATCAGGCAACCGACGCCCGGTGCTGGACACCGACCTCTTCGATCACGTCGGCGCCCACTCGCAGCCCGTCGCGCCGGCGCACCGCGGCGCCGATTCCGTCCATGCGCTGCCGCAGCGCGGTGTCGGCGAGGAGGCGGTCCACCGCCGCGGTCAGTTCATGATCGGCGAAGGCGTAGGTGTCGAGCCGGATGCCGAAGCCGAGTTCGGCTATGCGCTGGGCGTTTTCGTACTGATCCCAGAACAGCGGCAGTACGATCAGCGGTTTCCCGAAGTGCACGGTCTCGGTGACGGTGTTGTTGCCGCCGTGGGAGATCACCAGATCGACCTGGGGAATGACCGTGGTCTGCGGGAGCATCTGTGCGCCGACCATGTTGTCGGCCAGCGTGATCCGGTCGGCCTGCGGCCCCATACTGACGATGTAACGGTGTCGGGTGGTACCGAGCACGTCGACCAATCGTTGCATGAGCGCCACGTCGGCGCCCCCGAGCGAGCCGAGAGACAGGTAGATGAGACCGCTGTCGGCGGGCCGGCCTGTCACCGTTTCCGGCAGTGGGTAGTCGTCATCGGTTTCCCGCACGCTGGAGTCCATCCGGGTCCAGGTGCCGTCGAGCGGACGGACATCGGTGTAGTCGGCTTCGGCGGGGTAGACGTACAGATTGGCCGCATTGGCGCGGGGCATGAACTCCAGCTCCGGCAACGCGGGGGCGCCCTGGGCCTGCACCCAGGCGTCGAAATCGGACCACATGGCGCGGTGGGTTCGGGCGAACTCGGCGCGGTAGTGGTCCCAGTCGGTGCGGTCAGCGCTCGGCAGACCCGAGAACGGCGGAGGCACTTCAGGGCCGGGGATTTCCAGCGGGCTGCAGGAGACGATCCGCACGAAGGGCGCTCCCGCGGTGACCAGTGCGGGGAACAGCACCACGTTGTCTTCGACGATCACGTCCGGGCGGTGAGTGGCGATGATCTGACGCAATCGGGGCTCGCTGTACTTCGCGCCGTCGATCAACGCCTGATAGGTCGGCTGGATGAACGACTCGAGCTGCTCGATCGTGGGTTTGCGGAACTCCGGCGCGGTTTCGGCGATGAAGTCGGTCCAGAACTTGCCCGCGTCCTGCTCGTTCGCCTCGGGATCGGGTTCGGCCAGATCGACGAGTTCCTCGATGAAACCGAACGGTGCGAGTTTGCCGGCCCAGGAACTCTCGGCGGCGAAGACGATGGTGTGCCCGCGGTCGCGCAGGATCGCGGCCAGTCCGATGCATTGATTGGTCGGCCCGTAGGCCGACTCGGGCCAGAACATGATCGTCAGCGGTGTCGGCATGTCACGAAGATACCGGCGGCAGACCAGCTCGCAGGGGGAGTGAGCTGCATCACATTCGGGTACCCCAGGTTGGTTCATCGTCCAGTAGGCGGTTGGGGGATCTCATGAGCGCAGCACCCACTCTGAAGAAGGCGCTTTCGCAGAGACAGCTCACCATGATCGCCATCGGTGGTGTCATCGGCGCGGGGCTGTTCGTCGGCTCGGGGGTGGTGATCGGCGATACCGGTCCCGGCGCCTTCATCACCTACGGTCTGGCCGGCGTGCTGATCATCATGGTGATGCGCATGCTCGCGGAAATGGCCGTCGCGAACCCGTCCACCGGGTCGTTCGCGGACTATTCGCGCAACGCCATGGGCGACTGGGCCGGCTTCTCCGTCGGCTGGCTGTACTGGTACTTCTGGGTGATCGTGGTCGGCTTCGAAGCGATCGCCGGTGCCAAGATCGTGCAGTACTGGATCGACGTGCCGCTGTGGCTGTCCGCACTGATCTTCATGGTGCTGATGACGGCCACCAATCTGTTCTCGGTGGCCTCCTACGGTGAATTCGAGTTCTGGTTCGCCGGTATCAAGGTGGCCGCGATCATCGCGTTCATCGCTCTGGGTGCCGCGTTCGTCTTCGGGCTGTGGCCCGGAAAGTCGGCTGATTTCTCGAATCTCACGGACAACGGTGGATTCATGCCGTTGGGTTTCGGGGTGATCACCGTCGGCATCGTGACGGTCATCTTCTCCATGGTGGGTGCCGAGATCGCGACCATCGCGGCTGCGGAATCCGCCGATCCCGAACGGGCGGTGGCCAAAGCCGCCAACTCGGTGATCGTGCGCATCCTGGTCTTCTACGTCGGGGCGGTGCTGCTGCTGGTGACGATCCTGCCGTGGAACGACGCGGGGATGGCGGCCTCACCGTTCGTCGCGGCGTTCACCGAGATGGGCATCCCGTACGCCGACCACGTGATGAACGCCGTGGTGCTGACCGCGGTGCTGAGCTGCCTGAACTCCGGCATGTACACCGCTTCCCGGATGCTCTTCGTGCTGGCCGCTCGACGGGAGGCGCCGTCCGCGCTGGTGCGGGTCACCAGGCGAGGGGTGCCGATGAACGCGATCCTGGCGTCGTCGGTGGTCGGGTTCCTCTGCGTGATCGCCGCGGCGGTGTCACCGGACACGATCTTTGCGTTCCTGCTGAATTCGAGTGGCGCGATCATCCTGTTCGTGTACCTGCTGATCGCCCTGTCGCAGATCGTGCTGCGCTACCGGACTCCGGATTCGGAGCTGCGGGTGAAAATGTGGTTGTTCCCTGTGCTTTCCATCCTCACCGCGGTGGCAATCGTCGCCATTCTGGTGCAGATGTTCATCGATCCGGCGCTGCGCTCCCAGTTGGTGCTGAGCCTGCTGTCCTGGGCAGTGGTGATCGTGTTGTTCGCCGCGAACAAGTGGTTCGTGAAGCGGCGCCCGGCAGTGACGGACGAGGTGTCGACCGTGACGCCACACCGGGTACTCGTGCTGGCCAATCACACCGTCGATTCCGCGGAGCTGCTCGAGGAACTGGAGCGCATCGGGGCCGACCGGGAGACCCGGTATCTCGTGGTGGTGCCCGCCAGCCCCGTCGACACCGGTGCCGCGGCCACGCACGGACCGCGCGATGTCTCCGAAGCCACGCAGGAGGCGGCACAGGCGCGGCTCGACACCACCCTGTCTGCACTGCGCGGTCAAAACCTGGACGCCGACGGCGAACTCGGTGATGAACGCCCCCTGCGGGCACTGGAACACGCGGTCGGGAGGTTCGGCCCGGACCAGATCGTCATCTCGACCCTGCCGCCGGAGTCATCGATCTGGCAGCGCTTCGACGTCGTGGACCGCGCCCGTGCCCAGTTCAAGTTGCCCGTCACCCACGTGGTGGCGAGATCGGTTGAGGTCAATCAGGTCCCGCGATGACCATCATCGCGGGGTTCAGCGCGAGCCGACAGGGGATGGCGCCGCTGTATCTGGCGGCGCAGGTGTCACGGTGCACCGGAGCCAGGATCGTGGCCGTCGCCATCGTCGAGCGGCCGTGGCCACCCAAGGCGGGTGCCGTCGAGAACGAATATCTGAATTACATTGCCGCCCAGGCCAAGGACGCACTGACACAGATGGCGGAGCAGATGCCCCGCGGCTTGGACGTGTGGCAGCTGGTGCATCAAGCCTCCTCCATTCCGGCGGGTCTGACCGAACTCGCCGCTGAGATGAACGCGGAGCTCGTCGTCGTCGGGTCGTCATCGTCTGGACTGCTCGGCCGGGTCGCCCTGGGCAGTGTGACCGATCGACTGGTTCACACCGCCGCGGTACCGGTGGCGATCGCGCCGCGCGGATATCCGGCACATTCGGGTCAGATCAATCGGCTGACGGTGGCCTATGGCGGGCAGGCCGACGCGGTGGGGTTGGTGGCCACCAGCGCGGAACTGGCCCAGCGGTGGTCGGCGCGCCTGCGGATCGCCTCCTTCACCGTGCGCCCACCGCGGATGTTCCGCGGCGGCATCGAGCCGGCGGCCGAAGATCTTGTGGTCGACGCATGGGCGCGCCGGACCCAGGAGGGGATCGCCAAGCAGATGCAGGAGATCCGCTCGGGGATCGACACTCTGGACGCCGAAGTGGTGATCGGGGCCGGGCCGACGTGGCGTGAGGCGGTGGACTCCCTGCAGTGGAAGCCCGGCGACCTCCTGCTGTTGGGTTCCGGTGCGGCGGGGCCGGCCGCCCAGGTGTTCCTGGGTTCCGCCGCGGCACGAATCCTCCGGCATGCGCCGGTACCGACGATGATCGTGCCGCGGCGGCAGTGAGTGGACCTAGCCCGTGATCGGCGCTTCCACCCGGTAGCGCTTGTACAGACCGCTGCCGAAGTCGACCTCGATATCGCGGGAGGCCACCAGCGTGGCCTGATCGCCGGCCACGGCGTAACCGATCTCGGTGGTGGCGGGCACCACGGAGTACCCCACCGGCATCTGACCCCGCAGCGCCCACCGCGACAGGTGCCTGGCCCACGAGGCGCCGAGGCGTGCTTCTGCACTGTCGGCCGAAGCGCGTGCGGACACCTCGGTGCCGTCGGGCGCGGGTGTGGGTTGGGCGTTGCCCCGGGTCAGCCGGTCCACGGTGCGCGTCGAGTCCGCCACGCGTGTGACCGTCCCGTCGTTGTCCACCGACACCCGTACTTCGCCGGCACCGGGGGTGACGACGGGCAGGCCGTTGATGAGCTGCTTGAACTGAACCGTCGTCTCGGTGACGAACGGGTCCAACAGCTCTCCGCCGCCCTGAGCGCTGCCACCGGCTTCCATCGCGTACCGCACGCTGTCGAACACCAGCTGCGCGTCGCGGTTCAACCCGTACAGGCTCACCGCTTCCTGGGCGATGGCGGCCACCTGATCGAGCGAAAGCTGGTTGTGATTGCGGTAATTGGATGCGGCGAGTTGCGCCTCCACCGAGCCGTCCGCACCGAATGCCACACCGGCGTTGTCCTGCACCACGCGGTAGGCGCCGCTGCGGGACACCGTGATCTCGCGCGGCACGGTCAGCGGTAACCCGTACCGGTTCACCTCAGAACGCAACACGTTCTCGCCGATCTGAATCGGTCGCAGCTGGGCCACCGAGAGATCGTCCGGGATGGCGGTCAGTTTCTCGCGCGTCGCCATGTTCGACGGGGCCATCCGAGCGGCGTTGTACCAGCGCCACTCCCACCAGTCCCGGCTCGCATGCTGCCACGCGAAAGACCGCTCGTTGTACAGACGGTCGGCAGCTTCGGCCTGGTTGGCCCCCACCGCGACGACCGACGGCACCTGGCCGGTCGAGATCCGCCAGCTGGCATCCATCCACGCCGTGCTGAACGACTTGCCCTTGTTCCACTCCTCGAAGAAGTACCTACCGTAGTTCGGGTTGTCGTAGCTGATGGTCTCGAACCCGAACAGCATCCGGAAGCCGAGATTCGAGTTGCCCCAAGCGCTGAGCGGATTCAGCGGCGCGTAGACCGGGCAGGCCAAACACGTCGACCAGAACAGGTAGTTGGCTCGTTCGTTGCCCAAGCGCATCTGGTCAGACCAGGCGTCGCTGCCCTGATCCGACCAACTGGCACCCATCGGGAACCACACCCGGCCGTCGGCCAGGCGGCCGCCGTGGCCGGAGTGGTACATCACGTTGACGGCATCGGCTCCGTAGGTGTCCTGCCAGTTGTCGAACTCTTCGTAGTAAGCCCAGTTGGCCACATTGCCGTCGCGGTACCAGAAGTTGGGCGCGGTGAACCCGGCCACGTAGTCGTAGAACCCTTGCGCATCGTCGTGGGTGTAGGTCAGTGGACTGGAGTTGGCGAAGGTCTCGATGGAGAAGAAGCCGTAGGCGTTGGCGCCGGCCCGCTGTCCATTGGTCTTGCCATTGGTCTTGCCGTCCCGCGACGCCGGACTGTCGTGCGGATCCTCCCCGACGCCGGTGCCCAGCACCAGATGGGTCTCGGGCACCGGGGCGGCGACGACGTTGGTGGTGTCGGTGCTGCGCTTGGGTACCGCTGTCTTTGTTGTGGACATCTGAACTCCTTCGAAAAGTGAGACGCCACAGCAGGAGTGGGCGCCGGCGAGGGAATTTCGCCTGCCCGCGATGGTCCCCGCCGCTGGACGGGGCGAATAGAGTACCGCGCTACTCGTGCTCGGCCCCGGCGGTCCGGCCACCATTTTCACGGCTGCGCAATTCCGCGCGTCCACTGTTCCTACAGGGGGCCCGATCATGGCGAAAACAACCAACAAGCGTGCCGAACAGAGCCGTATCTGCAATCTGGTGCCGACACCGGAGGCGAGCACGAGGACCGACTGGCGTTTCACCGATGCCGTCGAGGCCGGGGCGTTCGGTGCGGTACGGGCGAACCCGTCGAGTCTCGATCTGCGTGAGCCCTGGTGGACCATCGGGGATCAGGGCGCCACCGGGTCATGCGTGGGCTGGGCCACGGCCGACGGTGTGGCCCGCGGTGTTTTCGGCGCCGCCGGCAGACTGCCGGAGGACACCAAACTCTCACCGCGGTTCGTCTGGATGGCCTGCAAGGAGACCGACGTGTTCACCAGCCGACCCCAGACCATGATCGAGGGTGCGGGTACCACGCTCAAGTCGGCGGTCGACGTGTTACGCGATTACGGGGCGGTCCCGGAGTCACTGCTGCCCTTCAAGATCGACACCGCGATGTACATCGGTAACGAGAACGCCTTCTATGCGGCTGCCGCGCGGTACAAGGTGGCGTCCTATTTCAACCTCGGTCTCGAACTGGACAACTGGCGATCCTGGCTGGTGCAGCGCGGCCCGATCCTGGTGGGACTCAACGTCGATTCGACCTGGGACAAGGCCACCGACACCGGTGGAAAGCTCGACGTCTTCAAGCCGGGGACCACCCGCGGTGGACATGCGGTGGCTGTGGTGGGCTACACCGACGACGAGCGATTCATCATTCGCAACAGCTGGGGCACCGGCTGGGGTGATGATGGATTCGCCTACGCCAGTGAGAACTACATCAGGGACGCCTTCTTCAACGAGAGCTACGGGGTGACACTCTGATCACGCTGACCGACCACGACAACGGCACCAGGGTCACCGTGCGCGTCGGTGACACCGTCGAGGTCCGGCTGGCCGAGAACGCCACCACCGGATACCGCTGGGCCGCAGAGGACGTCGACGCCGCTGTCGTCGAGCTCCTCGACACCTCGGCCGACTACCCACCGTCGGTGGTCGGGGCGTCCGGAGTGGCGGTGTTCCGCGTGCTGGTTCGTGGTGCCGGGTCGGTGACCCTGGGTTTCAAATGCTGGAGGCCCTGGGAGGGCGACGACGGGGTGGTTCAGCGGTTCGCCGTGGTGATCACCGCCGCCTGACGGGAATCGCGCTAATCCTGCGGCAACGCAATGGAGTTCTTAGTATGCCTCCATGCCATCCGGTACGGCCGTGTCACAGCAGGGTGCGGGGCCGAGCCATGCCCCGGCTGTCCCGCAGATCGAACTGATCGGCGTCCGCAAGGAGTTCGGGGACAAGGTGGTGGCCGTCGAGGGCGCCGATCTCGCCGTCGCCGACGGTGAGCTGTTCGCGATCCTGGGGCCGTCCGGCTCGGGCAAGACCACGCTGCTGCGGCTGATCGCGGGATTCGAACAGCCCACCGCAGGCACCGTCAAGCTGGGCGGCAGGGACGTCACCGCGCTCCCGCCCGCCCAGCGCGACACCAACACCGTGTTCCAGCAGTACGCGCTGTTCCCCCACATGACCGTCGCGCAGAACGTGGAATACGGTTTGCGCGTCCGCGGTGTCGCGAAGCCGGAACGTCGGCGTCGTGCCGGCGAGGCCCTCGAGATGGTGCAGTTGGCGGGGTTCGCGGCCCGTAAGCCGGCGGAACTGTCCGGCGGTCAACAGCAACGCGTCGCGCTGGCCCGCGCCCTCGTCGGACGGCCCCGGGTCCTGCTGCTGGACGAACCGCTGGGTGCGCTCGATCTCAAGCTGCGCGAACAGATGCAAGTCGAGCTCAAAGCGATTCAGCGCGAGGTCGGCATCACCTTCGTGATCGTGACGCATGACCAGGACGAGGCGCTGACGCTGTGCGACCGGCTGGTGGTATTGAACAACGGCCGGATCGAACAGATCGGGCCCGCCCGCGAGGTCTACGACAACCCCGCCAACCGGTTCGTGGCCGATTTCGTCGGTACCTCGAATGTTCTGGACGGCGCTGCGGCAGAAGCGGTCATCGGGAAGCGGGGGACGCACGCCATCCGCCCGGAACGCATCGCGGTGCTCAGTCCCGAGGCGCCGGTGCCCGCCGGGCAGCGCACCGTCACCGCCGAGGTGGCCGAGGTGGTCTATGCCGGGCCCATCACGCGGATCGCGGCCACGGTCACCGGCCTGTCCGAAGACGCCCGGCTCACCGCGACACTGCTGTCGGCGGAAGCGTCCACCGCCCTCACCCACGGCACCCCCGTCGTCTTGGCCTGGCCGGACACGGCGGTTCTGGATCTCACCTCGGACCCAACAAAGGAGTCGCCATGAGAATCACCTATCGCCGCCTGGGCGTTGCGCTGGCGGCGGGAGCGCTGCTGCTGGCCGGGTGTTCGAGTTCGAGCGACTCGGGCGGCACGTCGGAGGGTCCGCCGGAGATCGAGGCCGCCACCGAGGTGGGCGACGGGGAGGGCGAGCTGAACCTGATCGCCTGGCCCGGCTACGCCGAGGACGGCTCCAATGACCCGGCGGTGGACTGGGTGACACCGTTCGAGCAGCAGACCGGCTGCAACGTCAACATCAAGATCGGCAACACCTCCGACGAGATGGTGCAGCTGATGCGCAGCGGTCAGTACGACGGGGTCTCGGCGTCCGGGGATGCGACGCTGCGGCTGATCTACGCGGGCGACGTGGCGCCGGTGAACACCGACCTGACACCCAACTACGCCACCGTCGTCGATTTCCTCAAGGACAAACCGTGGAACTCGGTTGACGGCCAGATGTACGGCGTTCCACACGGGTGGGGCGCAAACCTGTTGATGTACAACGCCGATGCCGTGACACCTGCCCCGGATTCCTGGGGCGCGGTGTTCCCGGGGGCACCTGAGTTCAAGGGCAAGGTCACCGCCTACGATTCGCCCATCTACATCGCCGATGCCGCGCTGTTCCTGTCGAAGACCAAACCCGAGCTGGGGATCAATGACCCGTACTCGCTGACCAGCGAACAGCTCGAGGCCGCGGCCGATCTGCTCAAGCAGCAGAAGGAGAACATCGGCGAATACTGGTCGGACTACACCAAAGAGGTGCAGGCCTTCGAGTCCGGCAGCACCGTGATCGGCACCAGCTGGCAGGTGATCGCCAATACCATCGAGGCCGACGGCAAGGTCAAGATCGGCACCGTGCTGCCCAAGGAGGGCTCCACCGGTTGGTCGGACACGTGGATGCTGTCGGCGAAGGCCGCCCATCCCAACTGCATGTACAAGTGGATGGACTACATCATCTCGCCCGAGGCCAACGCCCAGGTGGCCGAATACTTCGGTGAGGCACCGGCACAGACCAAATCGTGTGACCTGACCGCCGACAAGCAGCACTGCGCCACCTACCACGCCACCGACGGTGACTACGCCGCCCAGATCCATTACTGGACAACGCCGCAGACCAAGTGTGTGGACGGCAGTGGTGACAACTGCACCAGTTACGACCAGTGGGTCACCAAGTGGCAGGAGATCAAGGGCTGATGCCCTCGGCGCTGTCGCCGCGCGTGCGGGAGAGGGCGGCGCTGGCGTTCCTGTTGATCCCGCCGCTGGCGTGGTTGGTCATCGCCTACCTGGGATCACTTGCGGTGCTGTTGGTTTCGGCATTCTGGGGAACCAACAGCTTCACCGGTGCGGTGGTGCGGACCTTCACCACGGACAATCTGATCCGGGTGCTCACCGACCCGGTGATCAGGGCGGTGGCGTTGCGAACACTGTTGGTGGCACTGGCCGTGACCGTGCTGTGTGCGGTCCTGGCGGTTCCGCTGGCGCTGTTCATGGCGAAATTCGCGTCACCGACCATGCGGATCGTGTTGGTGGTGGCCGTCACCACCCCGCTGTGGGCGAGCTACCTGGTCAAGGCGTACGCGTGGCGAATGTTGCTGTCACCGGAGGGGCCGTTGTCGTGGGCCACCGGATGGTCACCGGGTTACGGGTTGACCGCCACGGTGATCACCCTGACGTATCTGTGGTTGCCGTACATGGTGATTCCGGTGTTCGCGGCCTTTCAACGGGTCCCCGACTCGCTGGTGGACGCCAGTGCCGACCTGGGCGCCTCCGATCTGAGCACGCTGCGGTTGGTGGTGGCGCCGATGGTGTTTCCCGGTATCGCGGCCGGCTCCATCTTCACCTTCTCGCTGTCGCTCGGTGACTACATCGCGGTGACCATCGTCGGCGGCAAAACCCAGATGCTGGGCAATGTCATCTATGGCCAACTGGTCACGGCCAACAACCAGCCGATGGCGGCGGCGCTGTCGTTGATCCCGTTGCTGGCGATCGTGTTGTACCTGTTGGCCATGCGGCGCACCGGGGCTTCGGAGAACGTTTGATGCTGGGGTCGAGGCTACGCGGGTTCACCGGTGTGTGGACTGTTCTGGTTCTGGTATTCGTCTATGCGCCACTGGTGTTGGTGGTGATCAACGCCTTCAACGCCTCCAATACCTTCGCCTTCCCGCCGACGGGTTTCACGCTGCAGTGGTGGCGCGCCGCCTTGCGCAGCGAGGGCATGTGGGTGTCGCTGGGCAACTCGGTGGTGGTCGGGTTGGTGGCCACCGCCATTGCCCTGGTGCTGGGCACCATGGTGGCCTTCGCGGTGCAACGTTATGAGTTCTTCGGCAAGCAGACGGTGAATCTGCTTGTGGTGCTGCCCATCACGTTGCCCGGTATCGTCACCGGCATCGCCTTGAATGCCACGTTCACCTCGGCGCTGGGCATCACCCTGGGCATGGCGACCGTCATCGTCGGTCATGCCACGTTCTGCATCGTCATCGTGTTCAACAACACCCAGGCCCGGTTGCGGCGCCTCGGCACCAGTCTCGAGGACGCGTCGGCCGACCTCGGGGCGTCGTCCTGGCAGACCTTCCGGTTCGTGACGCTGCCGATGATGCGGGGTGCGCTGGTGGCCGGCGCCATCCTGGCGTTCGCGTTGAGTTTCGACGAGATCGTGGTGACCACCTTCACCGCCGGTCCGGCGGTGCAGACCTTGCCGATCTGGATCTTCGGGAACCTGTTCCGTCCCAACCAGGCTCCGGTGATCAACGTGGTGGCTGCGGTGCTGACGATCGTCGCCATCGTGCCGGTGTGGCTGGCCCAGCGCATCGGTGGTGACCCAGCGGGAACGCGGATCTAGCTTCGGCTCGCGTCTTGACTGTGCGCTGGATCACACTAATATGACCAGTGGTCATAGTGGACCGCGAGCGTGAGGAGCCGCCATGCCAACGGTGACATGGGCACGCCTCGACGGCGACCGCCGGGGTGCGGTGCTGGCCGCCGCCGAGGACGAGTTCGCCACGCACGGGTTCTCGGCCGGCAGTCTGAACGTGATCGCCCGCCGGGCGGGTGTGGCCAAGGGCAGTCTGTTCCAGTACTTCGCGGACAAGCGAGATCTGTACGCCTACGTCACTGACCAAGCCAGCCAACGTGTCCGGACCTACATGGAAGCGCAGATCGACCGTCTCGACGCCCGCCGCCCCTTCTTCGAGTTCCTGACCGACCTGCTCGACGCCTGGGTCGCCTACTTCGCCGACAACCCCCGCGAGCGCGCCCTGCACGCCGCGGCCAGCTTCGAAGTGGACACCGACGCCCGGGTCAGCGTGCGCGCGGTGGTCCATCGGCACTATCTCGAGGTGCTGCGCCCGCTGGTGCGTGATGCCCAGGCGCGGGGCGATCTGCGCGGCGACGCCGACACGGACATGCTGTTGTCGCTGCTGCTGATGATCCTGCCGCACCTGGCGCTCGCGCCGTACGTCCGTGGACTGGACCCGGTGCTCGGACTCGATGAGTTGTCGCCCGATCAGCCGGCACTGGCCGTGCGCCGTTTCGTCGCCGTCTTGTCGGCGGCTTTTGCACCCGTCCCTTCTCAGCCCACCACCGCAGTACCGACCGCAGGAGGTCATCATGTCTAGAACTCGCTCGGATTCCCTGGCCGCGGGAGGCCTCAACTGGGACAGCCTGCCGCTGAAGCTCTTTGCCGGCGGCAATGCCAAGTTCTGGAATCCGGCTGACATCGACTTCACCCGTGATCGCGAGGACTGGGAGTCACTGTCGAGTCTGGAGCGGCACTGGGCCACGCGGTTGTGCGCCCAGTTCATCGCCGGCGAGGAAGCCGTCACGCAGGACATCCAGCCGTTCATGGCGGCGATGCGGGCCGAAGGCCGGCTCGGTGACGAGATGTACCTGACGCAGTTCGCGTTCGAGGAGGCCAAGCACACCCAGGTGTTCCGGTTGTGGCTCGACGCCGTCGGAATGACCGACGATCTGCAGGGGTACCTCGACGACTTGCCCGCCTATCGGCAGATGTTCTACGACGAGTTACCAGCCTCGCTCGATGCGTTGACCACCGACCCGTCACCGGCCGCGCAGGTGCGGGCGTCGGTGACCTACAACCACGTCATCGAGGGCATGATGGCGCTGACGGGATACTATGCCTGGCAACGTATCTGCGTGGACCGCGGAATTCTTCCGGGCATGCAGGAACTGGTGCGGCGCATCGGTGACGACGAGCGCAGGCACATGGCCTGGGGAACGTTCACCTGCCGGCGTCACGTCGCCGCCGATGACGCCAACTGGTCGGTGTTCGAGGCCCGGATGAACGAGCTGATCCCGTTGGCGCTCAAGAACACCGAAGACGGGTGGGCGCTCTACGACGTGGTGCCGTTCGGCTTGCAGATGGAGGAGTTCCAGCAGTACGCCGCCGACAAGGGGATGCGGCGGTTCGGGACCATCAGCAGCGCGCGAGGGCGGCCGCTGGCCGAGATCGACGTCGACTCCTCGCCGTTGCAGTTGGAGGACAGCTTTGCCGACGAGGACCGGCGGGCTTTGGCCACGTCGGCCTGAATTCAATGAAGTGACGTTGTGCTGACGTCTGCGCCAATATTCTCCAGGTCATCCCGGTGGGCGTTAGATTCCTGCCGTGACGTCGCGACGGTGGGCACTTTGGTTGGGTGCGTTGGGGGCAGGCGCCTGCATAGCACTGACTGCTGGATCCGGCCTCGCTCAGGCTGAGCCGGAGGGCGCCGCCAGTTCGACTTCGGTGTCAGCTTCCGACGACAGCGCGGCCGACCGCGCCTCCTCGCCGGCGACCGATCGATCCGACGCGACCAGCCGTGACAACGACAACAACGACAACGACAACAACGACAACGATGACGCCGCCGACCATGTGTCCACGCCGTCGCGCACCGACGACAGCGCGAAGGTCACGCTCCAACGGCGCCACAGCGCCGACGGCGAGCCCACTCGCAAAGACGGCCGCCGCACCATCGTCATCGATGACACCGGCGCCGAGCCAGGCGTCGAACGGAAGTCGGTGAGCTACGCGCGTACCGAACGGGCAGCGCCGCATCGGTTGCGCACACCGGTGCAGTCGACGCCGCCGGTGGCTCCGACGGTGACTGCGCCGACCCCTTCGCCCACCGCACCGGGAGCACTGGCCGCATCCCCGGCGCCCGCACCCGTGACGGGCGTCCGCACCGGTCACTCGTCACTGACGATCCCATTGGGCAGCAACGGTTTCACCACCGCCGCCGACTGGTATTTCCCGACCCAGGCCGACGGCTCCGTGGCCGCAACCGGCGTCATCTGGTTGCAGCACAGCTTCCTGGGTGACAAATCGTGGTACTCGGCCTTGGCGAAATCGCTGTCGCAACAGACGAACAGCGTGGTTGTCGCGCCCAACGTACCGTCGTTTCCCTTCGGCTGCTCGGGTTGCTCGCTCAACGACTCCGACATGCAGCAAGCCGTGGCCACCATGTTCGACGGTAGCCAAGAGGCCTTGAACACCAGCGCCATCGCGGCCGGCTACCAGGGCACCCTGCCGGAGCAGTTCATTCTCGCCGGCCATTCCGCCGGCGGAGGGTTCGCTGCCGCGGTGGGTGGCTTCTACGCCACCAATCCCAACCAGCGCCGGCTGCGGGGCGTGGTGATGTTCGACGGCGTATCCCGCGACTTGGACAGCGCGCTGGACGGCCTCGGCGACATCCCCGTGTACCAGATCGCCGCGCCGCCGCAGGCCTGGAATGCCTTCGGCGCCACCACCGATGCTCTGGTGGCTGCCCGCCCGGGTCAGTTCGTCGGTGTCACCCTGGTCAACGGGTCACATGCCGACGCTCTGATCGGGGGCAACCTGATCGTCGACTTCTTCGCGCAGTTGTTCACGCGATTCTCCCCGCCCGGCAACACCGCAGCGGTCTACACGCTGGCCAACGGCTGGATCTCCGACCTCTACCAGGGTCTGGGCCCAACCGATGGCACCGGCATCTACGGTGCGCCGGATCAGTACCTCGTCCTCGGTGACGCCGCCGGCGTGGTGCTGGCTCCGGCGCCGATCGTCGACCTGAACCGCTACCTCGGCACCTGGTACGAGGTGGGCAGCGTCAAGCAGTTCTTCTCGCTGGGCCTGGTGAACACCAAAGCGGTGTACCGCCTCAACCCCGACGGCTCGGTACGGGTGGAGAACTCCGGGAACTACTTCGTCAACAACGGTCCGTCGTCCCGCATCGTCGGTGTGGCGCTGCCGGTCGACACGATGAACAACAAACTCAACGTGACGTTCTTCGGCCCCGCGTCCGACAGCCCACCGGGTAACTACTGGATCGTCGATCTGGACCCTGAATACCAGTGGGCCATCGTCAGCGACCCCACCGGATTCAGCGGTTTCCTGCTCAGTCGGAGCCCGGTTGTTTCCGACGAGCTCTATCAGGAGTTGTTGAACAGGGCTTCCGTGCAGGGGATCTGGGGATGGATCACCCGGACCCGGCAACCCGGGGCAGAGGCCCCGGCCGCGATCTCGGTGTGAAACCCGCTACTGAGCGAGTTCACCCTTCCACGAATCGAAGGCCGACGATGCCGGCCACGACGAGGCTCAGGAACATGATTCGACTCGTCGTGACGGCATCGCCGAAGGCGACCATGCCCGCGATGGCGACACCGACGGCTCCGATGCCCACCCACACCGCATAACCGGTGCCCGCGGGGAGGTTTCGCAGCGCGACGGCCAGCAGCCCGAAGCTCGTGACCGCGCCGCCGATGGCGATCACGCTGGGCCAGAGTTTGGTGAACCCGTCGGATTGCTTGAGCGCGACGGCCCATACTACTTCGAGCAGGCCCGCGATGATCAGGATGATCCAGGCCGTCATGCGTTGGTGCCGCCGTCCACCGTCAGGACGGACCCGGTGATGGTGCGGCCGCCGGGACCGGCCAGGAACGCCACCGTCGCGGCGACGTCGGCCGGCTGGGCGTAGCTGCCCAGGGCGCTGAGCGTGCGCTGATGGTCGGCGCTCGGGCCGTCGGCCGGATTCATGTCGGTGTCGGTGGAACCCGGTTGGACCAGGTTGACCGTGATGCCGCGGTCACCGACGTCGCGGGCCAGTCCGCGGGTGAACCCGATGAGCGCCGACTTGCTCATCGCGTACAGCGTGACGCCGGCGAACGGCACTCGCTCGGCGAGGTTGCTGCCGATGCTGATGATGCGGCCACCGGTCGGCATGTGTTGCAGCGCAGCCTGACTGGCGAGGTAGACGGCACGGGCATGGATGGCAAGGGTGCGGTCGACGTCCTCCAGTGAGGTCTCTTCGATGGGACCTGAAGGAAAGACGCCGGCGTTGTTCACCAGGATGTCGAGGCCGCCGAGCGTGGCCGCGGTCTGGTGCACGGCGTTCGTGATGTCTTGCGGGTCGGCGCTGTCCGCCTTGATGGCGATGCCCCGGGTCGCCAGCTTCTCGACCACGGCGTCGGCGCGTTCGGCTGAGTTGGCGTAGGTGAGTGCGACGTCGGCTCCCTGTTCGGCCAGTGCCTGGGCGACTGCGGCGCCGATGCCTCGACTGCCGCCGGTCACCAGGGCCACCTTGCCGGTCAGCTCGGTCATGTCCACCTCCATTTATGTATCGGTCACTACATATTTATGGCCGCGACTATCATCTGTCAATAGGTATTCGTGTCGTTCGTTACAGAAAGGGGTCGGCATGGCTGGACGTGGCCGGCCCCGGACTTTCGACCGAGACCAGGCGCTGCACCGCGCCATGGAGCAGTTCTGGCTGCACGGGTACGAAGGCACGTCGATGACCGACCTCACGTCGGCCATGCAGATCAACTCACCGAGCCTGTACGCGGCATTCGGCAGCAAGGAGCAGCTGTTCCGCGAGGCCGTCGCGCATTACAACAACACCGAGGGCGCGGCGGGGCTGGCAGCCTTGCGCGACGCGGTGACGGCTGCCGACGGCATCGCAGAGTTCTTGCGCCACAACGTGACTGCCTTCATCGAACCCGGCAAACCGCCTGGGTGCCTGATCGTGTTGTCGGCGACGACGGCCACCGACCGCACCCAGGACGTATACGCGCATCTGTCCGAGTGGCGGCTGGCCACCGAGCGCGATTTCGAGGAACGCATCCGACGCGGCATCGCCGAAGGCGATGTGCCCGCAGACGCCGACGCGCGCGCGATCGCAGCGTTCTACAACACCGTGAACCACGGGATGGCGCTACAGGCGCGCGACGGCGCGGACCGGGAGAAGTTGTCGGCGATCGCCGAGGGGGCGATCGCCGCGTGGTCTGCGGTGGTGGGGAGAACCTGAGCGCGATTTCGCTGCTTCCGTGAACTGCTCATGGATTCAACGCGATTCGCGTATCCGGCTACTCCAGTCCTTGTGGCGGCATGCGTAGACCATGGTAGTGCCGGTCGTGGCATGCCCTGCCGGTGAACGGAGGCGCGGCAATGGGGGAAGACGAGGTGCGAAGGGGGATCCCGAAAGAGGCATGGGCGGCGATCGGCGTGATCGGTGCCGCCGCGATCACCGGGCTGGTGACGATCATCGTCAACTCGGGTGATTCTGCACCGCCCGGTGGATCTACCGCGAAACCCACGCCAACCACCGCCGCACCCATCACGAACCCCGTGGCCGAGATGATAGGCAGCTGGCGAGGTGTCGCGGACACCGACGGTGGTGCATCTTTTGCCATCGAGCTTGTGATCGAGAGGGCGTGTCGCATCGGTGAACTGTGCTGATCGATCACGGTTCCCGACATTCCCTGCTACGGGCAGGTTTATCTCGAATCCACCGACGGTGGTGAAGTGGCTCTCCGTGTCGCGAACTTCGATGCCCGAAGTGATGTGGTCCGGTGTCAGGAAGGCGGCGGTGAAGTTTTCCGGCTACGCGATGACGGGAGAATGGACTACCGCACTACGTACGAGCCTGTTGCGTCGGGAGTCTTGAATCGGACGTAGCGGGTGGTCGGCCCTACCGGTTCAAGAACCAGATGTGCGTGGACAGGACGGTCGCGAAGGTGCACCACGCCGGATACAACGCCAGCGGAGCTGCCGTCGCGCCGCGCACCGCAACGGCGCGCCGGGTCAAGTCGGCGCTGCTGGCGGCTAGCGCGCCCGCGGCAATGGCTGACGTCCCGAGCATCCGCCGGTTAAAGAACAACCACGACCAACTGGCGTTCAGGACAAGGTTGGCGGCCAGTGCCCGGGTGTAGTCACGGCGTTCGCCGTGGCGGCCCTGCCGCTCCAGTTCATCGAGCGTGGCCGACGAGACCGCCGCGATGTCGGCGTACAACGCGGGCCACACGATCGGAAACGCCTGTCGCGGAGGTTGATACGACGGCTTCTTCAACGCGGCGAACCACGATGATTGCGCGGGCCGGCTGGCCAGCCCACCGATGACCGCAGTGGCCGTGACCGCCAGCGCCGACGGAACCAGTGTCTTCAGGTACATGGAGCTCCAATCGCCGATATTTAAGCAACTGAAATAATAGTACGCGGCGGTTGGGCGCATGCCGATAGCGGCTGGGGGTGTGGGTTCTGGGGGGCTCAGCCGACGGATCGAGCGGCTCACGTCCGCCGCGGACCACCCCAACTGGGCGGTGTTCGAAACGGATGAACGGGATCATCCCGCTGGCGTTGCAGAACACCGCAGACGGCTGGGAACTTACGGCGAGGTGCCGTTCGGCCTGCAGATGGACGAGTTCCAGCAATACGCCGCGGAGAAGGGGATGCGGCGCTTCGGCACCATCAGCAGCGCCCGCGGACGCCCGCTCGCCGAGATCGACGTCGACTCCTCGCCGCTGCAACTGGAAGGCAGCTTTGCCGATGACCACCGGCTGGCTATTGCGACATCGGCGCGCTGAACCGTCATGTTAGCCACATGTTCGCATCCGGCGCGTCAGTAGGTAATCGTGCCGCCAGTTCGCCTGCGCAAGGGCGAGTCCCGATACCAACTCCACCCAGATTCACAGTTGCGGCTTATTGGCCCAGGTTCAGTTGACGCTGTAGCTCGATGTTGCCAACGGAATAGGAAAGAGAGCTCTGATCTGCTCCACCGTGCTCTCCAAGGGTTTGAGGTCACGGACCTTGAGCCCACCGACAACGTCGGCCAGCGGAATGCCAATCGCGTGTACCCGGACCTTCCGGGGTCCATCCGCGGCGGGAACAGCTAGCTCTACGACCGTTGGTGCCGTCTGCCGCCGTGACGACGGGTAGACGAGATACGACGTCGGAACAGTGCTGAAGCCGTTGTAGCACTGTGCATAAAGGAGCAGTTGATACACATCGGAAGGGGAGATGTCCCCGTCGTCGTATCTCTTGTATTTTGCGTCGATGGCGATCGATCGACCGGGCTGCCTGACGACCAAGTCAGGCGCGATAGATCGTCTGTACTTGCCGTTGACCGTGATGAGCGACGAGTTGCGTTTTTGCGCCTGTACCTCGACGTCTGAGCCTTGGTACGCCAGTTTGATCAGCCACTCGACGAACCGCTCGAATAGAACGTTCATGTTGATCAGGAACGCACCGGTTTCGGGTGAGTCCGGAACGGAGTTATCGTCCAGGCGCGCATGCTTGAGCAGTGAACGACACCACGTATGCGCCATGCCGTAATGAGCGTTACGTCGTCCGTACAGAATCTTGATGCGAAGCAACTCATTTTCCGAGGGGAGCGTTGGTGCGACGTCGGAAAGGCGGCGCTCCAGATCGGCAGCTCGACGTCGCACGCCCGTGCTTGCGGTTGCCCGCCGCGCCGCCTTCACGCCAGCCAGCAGTAGGTGGTTCTCCGTCGTATCACGATCGAATTCATTGAATTCACAGGCAAACTCCGTGAACTTGCCGAAGAACACAGTTGCCTGCCGGTACGCATCGATCCTTCCTCGAAGGAACGGTAGGTCGTCGTGGTGATCGCGATAGTTGCGAATGAGCCCGCGCGCCAGCACCTTCTCGGTGTGCGCCACTACCAATCTGCACAGCAGTTCTGCCGCGTCCTCGTCGGGATTATCGGAAAGGCCGCGAAGGTACTGAGGCAAATCGGCCAGGGGGCTGCCCTCAACGACGGCGAGCATCGTCAAGACACCCAAGCTATTGCCAGCGAGTTTAGGCACCACCCGCACCCGGAGGTCTGGGGCGAGATGGATGCTGCCCACCCACGACGACGACCGAATCTGGACCCGTTGATTTGACAACCAGGTGACAGTCAAACGGTCGCCTAGATGAGTCGCCATCCGCTCTTGCTCTTCGATAGGGATGGTTGACGCGCAGCCGTATTCGGTCCTGTGCTCCGGAAGTTCGATCATTCGGGGACAGACTGCAGGTTGAGTCCATAGTGGTCAGCCAAGGCCGCTACGAGCTGTGTGTCGTCGTCGACGATCGAAGTGAGGCGGGAGGCGTCAGCGTCGATGATTGCGCTGCCGAGAAACTCTCGGAGTTGGCCATAGTCGTCGTAGGCAATCTCCTGCAGGAGCGGAATGATATCGCTGCGGACGATCTCGGCGAACATCTCCGCCGATTCGATTGATGCACCGCCGTCGAGGAAGTACGAGTGCCCAATCTGACGCTCTCGACCGGCAAGCTTCGTAATTTTCTTGTTGAGTTCGATCAGGAACTGATCGAGTGGCAAGTCGTCGATAACCTTGTCGGACAATAAGTCCGGGTCCGGCATCAACTCGATGAATCCGAACCGGCGCCGTAGTGCTGCGTCAAGCGAGCGAATACTCTGGTCGGCGGTGTTCATCGTTCCTAGGATGATGACGTTCGCGGGGATCGACAACGATTCGGCGCTGGTTGGCAACGTCACCGATTGTCCGCGACGGCCCTTCTCCACAACGGTCATCAGCTCCCCGAACACGCGTGGCACGTCGGCGCGGTTGATCTCGTCAACGATGAGGACACAAAGGCGGTCGGGGTGAGCGATGGCATCCTTGGCCACCCGCTTCATAATCCCGTCACGAAGCTCGAGCTTCAGTTCGGTCTCGCCGGCCTTCGGTCGAAAGCCCTCTATGAAGTCCTCGTAGGCATACGAGGCGTGAAACGTGACCTCGGTAAGGTGCGCTGGATTATTTGCGCCTGGTGAGGACTGCTGAAATAGCCATGCTGCAAATCCCCTCGCGGCGCGCGTTTTTCCCGTGCCCGGCGGGCCGTAAAAGATTATCTGCCCCTTGCGGTCTAGGGTCTTCTTCCACTTCGCATATCTTGGCTCGTCTTCAGGCGCGGTAGTCGTATCGGTGCGCTGGATCGGCCCGGGGGAGTCGGGATTGAGGAGTCCGTCGATCTGTGTGCTGGGTATCTTGGCGACAGTGGTTGTTGCCCAGAGTTTCACGGGATCAGCAAGGCCCCGCCCCGAGTCGGGGTCCCAGTCGACGTTGATGGTGTGCTTGTATTCGGACCGCTCGGGCCGATACTGATACTTGGCCGCGGTCACCGTTCCGACCCCGAGAATCTCGCGGGTACCGCGGTTTGCGATGATCTTGTCGCCTTCAACCATCTCTCTGAGCCGCCATAACTCTTTCGATTTGCGAGTTATCGCGGACTTGTGACCGTTGTACTCATCGGAGTACGTCGTTGCGAAGGCGCTACGGAAGTCGTCCTCTGTGTCGAATAGCGACAGATCTCCGATGTCATCCCACCCGACGCACATGTAGCTGCCGTCGCGGCACTCGTCCCACAGACGCCCTTGCTCGCCGGGAGAGACCTTCCAGTATTTCGTGGTGTGCCTTCCCGGAGGCGGAGACCAGGTGTAAAGGGTGCGGGCAAGCGTGAGGGAGTCGCGGCCCGCCAGATCCGGGTGGTCGGTCAGTAAGCGCAGGATGCGGCGGTTGATGTCAATCACATCGCCCGACGTCTCTAGGCTGAGCTTCTGCGCAAAATAGACTAGATGGTCGCGGCTGTATACCGGGAGAACCTCGTGGGGGAAATACAGGTAGAGGGACTTGAGGCGCACCACCCTGGCACCGCGGAGGATATCGATCTCGGACGTTGACGTCCAGTCTCCCTGTTGCGCGAGGTCGAACATTCTTCGGAAGCCGACTTTCAGTGCTTCCCAGGCCGATTCGACATTTCCGTATCCGCTGGGATAGGCCCATTCACCGGTGTTGCGTTTGAAGATGACGTGCTTGTGCGCGCTACCACCAGAGATGCTGCCGAGGTCAGGAGTGCCCCACTCGAGAAAATACGAATAGCTGTTTCGGTAGTCAGGCGAGTTCAGCGCATAGTCGTCCAGAGTGAGCTCGGACCATTTTTCAAGCGGAAAGCGATTCAGGAATGCCGAACGCTGCGCCTCGAGCATAGGACGTTGCGACTCATGGTGGGGAAGATACTCGGCGAGCGCGTCTTTGAGTTCCACTACGACTCCTTCGTCCTCCACCGCGAAACCAGGCATAGGCCAGCTTCGCCATAGTAGGAGTTGCGCGGTGACCGGGCCGCACGTGAGCGCCATCCGTGTCGCCCTGACACTGTTCGTTCGTTAGGTGGAGGTGCCGGAGTCGGCGTACCTATTGGTGCGAGTGAGCATGACGCCGAGGGGAGGGCGATGAGCAGCGGACCCGTATGTTCACCGCCTGATCGGTGTGCGGAGTGCTCACAACGCGCTCGGTGTGCGCCGGAACGGTCCAGCCTCGATCAGCGCACGCGCGGCGGCTTTCAAGCTGAGATCCGTGCGCAGCACGCCGAAGTTCTGCTCGCCGTCCGCCGGATCCGTGCCGCCGTCGACCAACTCGTAGTACATCAGCGGTCCCGCCCAGTTCCACGAGGCGACCTGATCACGAGCGGCCAGCAGGATGGCCGCCTGCTGTGCCTCCGACACCGCGTTCACGCTGGTTCCCGTCGGCGCACCGAACTCGGTGATCCAGACCAGCTTGTCCCCGTCTCCATGGGCGGCCATCACGGCCTGGAGCTCCAGCAGGTCGGCGAACCCTCCGATCTGACGCTGCGCTGGATCCATCGGCAGGTGCGGGTAGCTGTACGGATGCACCGCGATCCCGTCGGCGAGCTGTGCAGCGCCATTGCTGTAGAGCTGCTCGAGGTATACCGCCGGAGCGATCTCGGCGCCGGGCGTATCGTATTGCGGGCCAAGCCCGCCGATCAGAAGTGTGGCGCGCGGATCGACCCCGCGGATCGACGTGGCCGCCGCGCGGAACAGGTTGCCATACTGGTTGGCATCAGGACGCGCGGGCCAGAACTTGGCCGTGTTCGGTTCGTTCCAGATCTCCCAGCTGCGCACCCCGAGCGGTGCGTAGCGCTCGGCGGCGAGTTTCGCGAAGCTGGCGAAGGCCGCGAGGTCCTTGGGCCTGGAGTACCTCGGGTCTGAGAGGGATTTGGCGCCCGCCGGCTGTGCCCATGCCGGGGTGAACCCGAGCATCATGACCACGTTCATGTTGTGGGCCACGGCCTCGTTGACGAGCAGGTCGGTCTGTTCCCACTGCAACTTGCCGCGCCGCGGTTCGACCGCCGACCAGTCGATGTCGATCCTGACCCACGTGACGTTCATGGACGCCATCAGATCGAACTCCCGCTTGACGGTCGCCGCGTCAGCGCCGCGCAGATGCAGGGTCATGCCGATCCCGCTGGCCGCGTCGTCGTTGTTGAGGATCAGGTTGCTCTGGCCCGCCAGTTGCCCCGCGGTCGCGGTGCGCACAATCAACGCGCCCACAGCGCTGGTCAGCTCGACGTACACCGCCTCGTCGGGCTCGTAGTCGGTGTCGCCGTACACGGTGACCGGAATCGCCGCCGACGTCTGACCCGGCGCGAAGACCACGGATCCCGTTGCGGGAGCGAAGTCCTGGCCCGCCGTCGCCTTGTATTGGAGCCCGGGGACAGTGGACAGCACGTAGTTGACGGTCACCGCGGTCGCCGATGCACCCGACAACTGGACCGTCACCGATTCCACCCGTGCTCCGCCGTTGCCCTCGGTGACGTAGGTGGCGCTGCTCGGGAATCCGACGGTCACTGGCGTGGTGCCGCCGTTACCGGGCTTACCTTTGGTGCCCAGCATTCCGCTGTTGCCGCCGACGCCTGCGGTGGTCGCGGCCAGCAGCGAGATGCCCGCGTCGCCGCCGCCACCGCCGTCGCCGGAGATCTTTCCGCCGCTGCCGCCGTTGCCGCCGTTACCGCCGGGAACGCCGTCGCCGCCGTTGCCGCCGCGGCCGAACAGCCCGGCTGTTCCGCCGTTTCCTCCGTTGAAGCCGTGGCCCGCGCTGCCGCCGAAAAGCCCCGCATTGCCGCCGTTGCATACCGTAGTTCCGTTGCACGAGACCGCATCCCAGCTGAAGCCGTTGCCGTACAGCAGCCCGGCATCGGGATTTTCGGCGGTGCCGTCGCCGAACAACCGCGGCGTGCTCGCCGGAGCTGCCAGCGCGCTGCTACGGCGGCCTGGGGTTGCGGTGCTCAGTATGAATGGAGCCACCACCCGAGCGACGGGATCGTCGCCGGAGTCCTTGGCGTCTACGTTCAGCCCCGTGGACACCAACGATGGGGTCAGCGCCGGGGCTGTGGCGGCATTCGGCGTCGATGCGACGTCAGCCTGCTTTGGTGTCGAGGGGGCTTCGACGGACTCTTCTGGCTCGTCAATCGTGTCAACGGGGGACTCCGGCTCATCGACCTCGTCCTTCGACGCAAAGCGAGTCGAAGCGGACCCGAAGCGGAAAGACTTTCGCGCCTGGTGCTCGTCTTCAGCCGCGTCCTCGGGGTCAGACGGTTTGTCGTCGGCAACGTCGATGTCGGGTTCTGAGGACTTGTGGTCCCGCATCCGGGTCCCTGTGGGTGAATCGGTCGACTGAGATTCAGACGATGCCTCCGAACTTGACGCTGCGGCGCCCGCGGAGCTGTCTGAGCGGTCAGAGTCAGCAAATGCCACTGCTGGCATCGAGGCGATTGCCCCGCCGATTCCCAGAGTCACGGCAAGGGCTCCGACCCGCCCCACATAGAGGGAAGAACCTGGGGATCCGCCAGCGAAGCGCCGCCGTGGCGCAGTGGCGCTGGCGTCAGCGTGCTGGTGGCCCGACTGCGGATACTGATGTGCAGCGTGCTCCACCGAAAAAGCCTGCTGTTGAGTCCTTTTCATCTTCGTATCCACCTGCGCCTGTTCCAGGGTGCCGAACGAAGTGCCTGCACGCTTGTTGACTCGATCCTGAGCAGCGTAGCGTCGATTGACGTCTCGGCAAATATTTTTCGGTAGATCGGGCCGCGGAATCGGCCGCGGTTCTGTCCCCGTCGCCGGCTGAAACCGCATCCTGTGAGCAGCCCCTGAGGCGAACACTTGCCGGACTTTCCCGTGCGGCCATACGTAGCGAAAAGGTGATCTTGATGTCTTCGACGACGCCTGGTGGCCAAGGAGGGCATCAGCTGCCGGGTTTTCCGAAATTGTGCGTGCAATCGGTCCGCGATGGTACTTTAAGCAAACTCGAGCGGGGGACCCGGCGAGGGTCGGGCATCGGTGTCTTCGTGAGCTCCGGACAGTCTCCACCGGACGACGGACGCGCCTTCTGTGGCCGTAATCTCTCGAGCGAATCTGCCGTGTGTCATACGCGGGCACCCCAGCGGCTACAAGCCGGGCCGTGAACAGATGGTGGTCGGCCCATGCGCTTGACGGCGTGCGCCGCGACAGGTGGAGCCGATGACGGGAATCGAACCCGCGTATTCAGCTTGGGAAGTCGAAGCGAGCCGTCCACGGACATCCAGGAAAGTGCAGGTAGTGGCCTGACCAGTGCCGATGAGTCCGCCGATGTCCGGCGCGATCCGCCGTTGTCGCCGTGACATGTGACATCGTGGTGACATCGGCGGGTGCTACGCTCTGTCGTCGGTGAGACGGGCGTATCGCAAATCCATGACTGTGCGTTCGACGGAAATTGTGCCGGTCGCTACGGGTCGGTATGTCCACTTACGACTACTAAAGTTCCTAGACCTTACGGCTCCATTCGGCGACATCGTTGCGCGTTGCTAAGGCGGCCGAGATGGAGCTGGCAGCGATCGGCGACCGCAACGCCCGTCTGCTGGCCCCAATATCCGAGCGGGCAAGTACCGCGGTGGTGTACCACCCGGGGGATACCTGCCCAAGTGGGCCGAGGAGGACTGGTGGTACGTCCAGATCACCCGAGAAGGTCGCGGTGATCTGGGAGGTTGTCGACCGCGTTCTTTGCGGTGAGCCTCTACGAGCCATTACTCACCATCTGACTTCGCGGGATCCTCACCCCCGCGAGACCGGTTCACGCAGTCGCCGGGCTGAGAGGTCAAAGGTTTCGAGTGGCACTCGCGCCCCTGAAGCGGTCTCTACGATCCCGACGCTGCGGTGGCAGGTCGTGGCTAGGACCGTTGACGGATCAGGGGTGCCATTCAGCGAGACGTCAAGGGTCGGAAGCTGTTTGGGCCTGAGACGATTGTTCGCAACGACGACGGTTCTCTCGTCGTCCGATCTGAACCAATTCTCCGTTGACCCCTCACCGTGACACCTGAGTATTCCGGCTTCTGACCATCAAAGTGTGCGTCAAAGGAGCGCATCAAAGCTGTCAACGTCACCAGTTGTTCCTGCAACTCTGCGCGCTGATGCGTCCATTAAACAAGTTTCGAGTAGTCCATTACCTAAGCCAGTGCCAACGGGCAGTAGGAGAATACCAGTACAAGCCGTGCGCGGTTGATCTGCCGCCGCTGGGATACACCGCGATCGGTGCTGGAAGATTGGCTATTTCGCCTCGTGGCCAAGCCAACGAGAAATTGGGGGGCGGCGTGAAAGTTTTAATTGTCACGGAGATTCGCCTTTACCGCGATGGAGTGGCGGACGCGTTGCGCCGATTCGATGACGTCGGGGCTGTTGTCACCGCTGCTACTGGCGCGGCAGCGGTGCTTTCTGCAAGACGCCACGAGTGCGATGTGGTCCTTCTGGACATGGGACTCGTCGATAGCACCGAAACCGTTGTGTCTCTGTTGACGGCCAGATCCGACCTGAAGGTGGTAGCTCTTGGTGTTGCCGAGGACGGGCCCGAGGTCGTCGCTTGCGCTGAAGCGGGGATTTGTGGATATATCTCCCGAGACGCCAATCTCGCCGAGGTCGCCGACGCGCTTCGCTGCGCAGTTCGCGGCGAAGCTCCCGTGTCCGCCAAGGTGGCAGCCGGGCTGTTGAAGCACATCGCCGGTCACGCCCACATGCACCAGGCAGGCGAGACCGCTCAGCATTTGACTACCAGAGAGCGTGAGGTGGTGCAGCTACTCAAGACCGGCATGACAAATCGTCAGATCGCCAAGGCGCTCGACCTCCACCTCAGCACTGTGAAGAACCACGTGCACAACGTGCTCTGCAAGTGCGGCGCTACCCGGCGCGCCGAGATTTACTCCATTTCATTCGGGCGGTGACTAGATCCTGACGCGGCACGGGCCCAGTACCAGATTCTGCATACGGGGCCCAACCTGCAGCACGAGGATCCAGCTCCCGAGCCGAACCGCCCTGTCGTACACCGCAACTCCAAGCATGGTCTCGTCCCTAGGCCGAATTTAGATCCCTCAGAGGATTGTCCGTAGCACGTCCAAGGTCATCTACTTGTCGGCAAGCTATCAGGTCGACACGTAGGGGAGGTGCGTCTGCGTGGGTGCGTCAAGTTTTCCAGTACGCGTGGCTCTGATCGGATGCCGGGGGCTGCTGGGAGACGTCATCTGCCAGACCCTGACCGCCGAGCCCGACCTAGACGTCGTGGTCGAACTGAACAAAGGCCCCTTCGATCTCGACCTTTCTGCATTTGACGCCGACATTGTGCTCTGGAACGGCGCTGACGAGAACCGCGTCGCGCAGTGGCTCAATGCATACACGTACCAACATGGGCCGCGCGTGCTCGCAATCATGACCGATGGCCGACAAGCAGCGTTGTGGGAACTCATCCCTCATCGCACCGAAATCGGAGGGCTGTCACCCCAGACCCTGGTCACGACCATCCGCGAGACCCCAGTGGGGCAGCGGACGTGATCACTCCAATGCGAGCCCCCAGCAGCCACGTTATGCACTTCCTGCCGACGAGTTTTGCGGCCAGCCGTTGCTCAAGCTCCGCACAGCCAAGCACACCGCTATGTGCGAACCCGCCACAGGTCATCCTCCGCGGACGAACAGGACTACACGCGGCAGGTGACCCAGCCATCGCCGCCGCACCCGACGACGGGAGGGCAAGTATCAGCATTGCTAGGAGCTTTTCCAGGCAATCAAGTGGAGCAGGCGGCACGCAATTGAATGGCGCCCAATACTCCGCCGACGAGGCTGAATACGCTGAGTACCGGTCGCCACTAGGCGAGAACGAAAAACTGACCGGCGCGTCGTCGGCTGAGTCGGCTACGACCATTGCCTTGGAGAACGCATCAGAGATGATGAGCCCCTTCAACGAAGCTCCCAAGCCTGACTCCAAACTCGAACTTGAAACCACGCCATCGAGGCGCTGCTGGCGAGTTTAAGTACGAAGTATTCGCCGAGGCGCTCGAGGTGCTGTCTTATGAGGCGTCTGCACGCTACTCCGGTGAAATGACTCAATATTCGACTGACACGACCGGGACTACTACCGACACCACAGGAATGATCAAGGAAGGCGAGGACGATGGCGGTTCAAGCAATGGGGCCGAGTTACGCGGGTGGCACCCAACCTGTGGTCAAGGGCGGGTACGCGGTTCTGTACCTCCCCGACGTGAACAACCGGGAACTGATCGCCCAGGGTGAGGGGCCCGTCTTCTACTACATCCCCAACATCGTCCGCATCGCCCGCAAGAACGGCCCGGATGCAGGGGATCCTTTGTTCAGCATGACCCGGTTCGCCGGTACTGACGGGGAAGGTGTGATCGGCGCAGGCGGTGACGTTGCCGGCGGCGTGGTGACATTCTCCGTGACCGGTGCTCTGCCGGACACCGTGCGGATCCAGGCCGAAAGCGAAATAACGACGCGGTTCAAGGACAGCGAGGACGTCTTCTGGGGGATCAAGAACAGCCGCAAACCCCCGATGTTCCGGCCCGCCATCATCACCTCCAGTACCACCACCCTCTCCAATGTTGTGCCCACCACCCGCGGCTTCCCTGTCCTGGGAACCGCAACCCGCGCTGGCAGGTTAGTCAGTGAGTACCAGTACTTCGGCATGCCGGGCAGCCGAAGCGGGGCCAGGCCCATGCCCGGTGAAGCGCGCGACGGCGAGACCCCTCCTCCGGGGCCGGTTACCCAGCCCGAGGGCACCCCGCCAGTTCTGACCAACGGCTCGGGCAACAACCTGGACCCGTTCTACTGGCAGATGTACGGCGAGGGCAGCGGCTCCATCGACCCCACCGGCACACATGCCTTCTCCGGACTTGTGGGCAAGTATCCAGCAGCCATCCTGTGGGAAGCCTTCCATGGAACCGCGTCGCCGCTGATCGTCGTCCAGAACTACAAGCTCAAGGTCTGGTCGCCCGTCTGCACGCTATCCATCAAGGGCAACTGGGACAAAGTGTTTGAGCACTTCTCCGCTGCCGCCTCGGGCCGCGTTTTGTGGGCGTCTGTGGATCTGAAGGCCGAATTCAACAACATGCGGACCAAGGGCACCATCGTGGTGGACCTTAAAGTGGACACCACCCTGCCGGGTGCTGACGAGATCGCCAAGCGCCTGGACGAGAGGAGCGACCTGGTCTACGAGAAGTTTATGGAACAGGCCAAGAAGATGATCTTCGATCCGCCCCAGCCGCAAGTGGAGGCTGCCCATGCTTCGTCCTCCGGCGGCGGCATTTTCAGCTGCTGGGGCGCGGGGCTCGCCCTGAAGTACCGTCGCGACACCACCAAGCTGGAACTGGAATACACGGAGACCCAGCAGTTCGCCTACCTTCAGGATCACACCATCTCCAGTTCGCTGGCCGGCATGTATGACGAAATGAAGGCTGATCCCGAAGCGGAACGCAAGTACTTCCTCACCGTCTATCTGGACGACTGGCCCCGCCGGCTGGCCCGGGTCTGCCACCCGGTGGCCTCGTGGGGAGACGGCACGGTGGCACAGCTCGCCATTCAGGTGGGCTACCCGAATACCAAGGGCGAAATCAATTGGGAGGGGACCAGTTTCAGCGGCTCCGGCGGCGCGGACAGCAGTTGGAAATTCCAGACCGCCCAGAAGATCGCCTCGGATGTCCAGAATGCTCCGGCCGGGTGGAAGCCTGATTTGACCTTTGTGAAACGACGTGTCTTCCTGAACGAACCCCCCAGCGAACTCGCGGATCCGTACAAGCGAGTACAGATCGAGAAGGATTCGATTGCCATCGACCCCGAGCCCAATGGGGTGTTAATAAATGACACCACCTTGGAAGTTCGGGCCGACAGCGCGGGGCGCCTAGCGGTGGGGCCGATCGAACTCGGGGTGGTGCTGACAGACGACACGCAACTGGTAGAGGCGGAATTCGAGCCGGTGGATCCGGACAGTGGGAATCCGGTGGGGTTCGATCCGGTGCGCTTCCGCTGGTCCAGGGCGGACTACAGCGAGAACCGGACCTGGGCCATCTTCACCGGAGATCCGGGATTTCGTCCCTTCTACCATTACCGCGTCTCGGTGACGGTGAAGGGCACCCTCTTTGAACCGGGCCGTGCCTGGACCGGACCGTGGATTGGGTCGAGCGGCAATGGCCCGCTGCTGATCGATGTCCCGCGCCCTGACTCCCCCGGCGTCGTCATCCGCTCCGTTCCCGACGAGAGGATCCGATTGCTGCGGGAGTTGCGCACCCGGGAACTGCAGGCTCAAAAATCCGCTGAAAGCGATGGACCGAAAGCGCCCGTCGGAGCTTCGCAGGGCGGCGGCACCAAGAGCGGCCCACCGGCCACGGACGGCTCTGGGGCGGACGAGTCCCCGAAGTACCTCGACTACATGCTCTGACCACGAGGCACATGGAATTTGGGAATAAGGGCATGGGCATCAAGCTCCAGGTGCGGCGCGACGCAACTGACCAACCGTTAGTGTCGGCAACGTTCGTGCTGACGCGCGCCCCGGCACCGGACGAGAGGCTGGGACCGCTGGTGGACAATGCGGTGCTGGCACTTGACCTGGAACTCATCGCGGACGGCGGCGGCGCCCCCGCCGGCCTGACGGCAGTCACCTTCAGCCTGCTGGACCGGGCAGCCCCGGCCACGGGAACTGAAGGAGTCATTGGGACTGAGCCCGCCGTGGCTGCTGAAGTGGCAAGCCAGCGAGTCACTGGGCCATTCGGGCACGGCGCACTGCAGGTCACACTGGCCGGACCTCCGTCGGCCGCCCTGTTGGAGGCGCTTGTGGCCGGCTCCTCCCGGTTCGGGATTAAGGCCGTGGCGGAGAGCGTGCCTGCCGGTCCCGCGGCGCTGACCGTCTGGGTCAGCCTCGGCAGGTTGTGGCGGTACCTGGACAAGGTGGCGGACGAGTCCCGCCTTTTCAACCGGGTAGACCTGATGAATTACTTGCCGCGGCTAACCTCGGCAGGGGCCGTGTCAGCAGGCGGTCGCTACGCTACTGGGCCGGATTCCGCGGTGCTCGACATCGTGCTGAAGGTGGCACGCCTTGTCCTGGAACGGGACGTGGCAGAACCTGGCGAACTTGAAACAGCCCAAGCTGTCAAGGTGGACCTCGGTGAGTTGTACCGGCTTGCCGACCGCTCGCCCGGAGATCAGGATGTGCAGGCGCGGTTGGAAACCCCGGCGCCGGCCTGTGATTCCCTCGAGGTCATGGCCGACCTCGCTGGACTCGTGAACCCCGCGATTGCGCACGACCGGACCCGGTTCATCCATCTGGTCAGCCGTGGTGGCGGCAGGCTGGAGACCGTCCTCCCGGCCCGCGTCGCCCGGGGAACCAAGGGACCTGGCGCCGACATGACGCCGTTTATTGCGGTTGGCAACCGGGTGGTCTCGGTGGCCACGGCACTGGAATCCAAACGGCCGCCGACGGCAACGCTGCTAGCGTTGAACCAGTCCATAATTGCCCACCCCATCACCCATCATTTGGCGGACCTGGAACTGGTGTCCCTCACGGAGCACCGCCCGGGGCCGGTGGCTAACGATGTGTCGGCCGGGATCTGGAAAGACCGTTGGGACGCGTCCTATTGGTATTCGCCCGAGTACTCGTTAGTGCTTCCGGAACCAGCCGCATCTCCTGACCACAGCCCGTTCACCTTCAATGTTGAACCTGCCGGCGGCCACGGCGCGGGCGGCGCCCCGGGGATCACCGCCACGGTCAACGTCACGCTGCGGGCGCAGAAGTCCGCGGCCACCGTGGCTGAATGGGAAGCGGCCGGCAAACCGCAACTCAGGCCGGTTGAGCTCACCGGATACGCCATTCAATTGGGCATCCCGTTCCGTGACGAGCACGGAACCACCCAGACCGAACAGGTCACCGCGGATTCCTTCGACGTCCAGCCGGGCGAAGACGGAGTCGTCACAGCCAGCTTCCGGCTCCTCGACAATTGGGCGCGGCTGGCCTATGGAGCCCTCTCCGTACCGGACTTCCAGGCCCAGCCCGCAACCGTGACCGTCGCGGCGGGCTTTGAAGGATGGCGCCAGTCCGTTGGCCTGGACCCGGGCCCGGGTACGCCGCTACCGGACCGACTCATCGGGCTGAACAAAGCCCTGTCGCTCAAGAGTAACGCTGCCCAAACGCGGGCCGCCCCGCTGCAGCTCCACGGCACAGTCCTGGCCAACGCCGCGGTGCACCCTCAGTGGCAGCTCGACGCCGAGGTCATCGCTCAGTGGCGCCGCAACACCTACGCCTGGAGCCGGTTCGCCACGGTGCGGACCGTCCCGGTCTCGGTGCCTTGTTCGGTCTACGGCGCTCTATACGCGGAGACCACCGTCACCGGGCGGACGCCGATCGGCTGCCGCCCCGCCCTGCAACTGGGTCAAACGGAATACCGCACCTACCAGGAGATGACGGTGCAAGCCGCAGAGGGCCGGGCCAAGGTGTACCGTTCGCTGCGAAGTCCTGGACGGTTCCTCGTGGTCCCGCTGCGGTACTGCGTGGGCCGCTTCGCTCCGGACGAGGCGGACCGCGCCTACCGGCCCCGACTCCTGCTGCACAGCACCATCGACGTGGACAATCCCACCAACATCCGCTGTGTGCTGGCAGCCTCCCTAGAACCTGACCTGCCGCGATTCGTCCGCTCCGCCATCGCCGCCGAGCTCAAGTCCGCCGCGGCCGAGCCGGTCGTCGAGTATCTCCCCGCTACTGGGGCGGACCCGGAGCTGCGCTGGGCGTCGCCCTCGGACGCGACCATCCAGGCCGTCTCCACGCCAAGTGGTTTCGACGTCGTCATCTCCACGGATGTGGCCGGCTTCTTGTCGCTGAAATCTATGCTGGAACGCGGCGGGCTGCACGGATCCGCGGCCGCGGTCCTGCCGGGCAACGTGCCTGTCAGCAGTGCTCTTGAGATCGGGCTGTCCTCCGTGACCGGCCCCTTCGAGGCAGGGCCCATCCACATCACCGCTCAGCCGGACGGCAAATTTGAGCTCTCGAACCGGACCGGCCAGCGGCTGGCGATCACGGGGCTCTCGCTTGCCGGAGTGCACAGCTCCGCGTTGTCCGAGATGCTCGATCCACGGGCATCCCTCACCGTGCCCGGTCCGGCAGGCGGAGGGTTCGACGTCGAATTCGTCGCGGACCAGTCGACGGAGACACTCGAGGAGGTCCGGGCCTACATCGAGGACCTCGACCTCGGCGTGATCTTCGTGGCGGTGGAGGATCCGGCGAGCGCAGGGCTCAGCGGTTGGGAAATCCAGACCTCCCTGCTGGGCCGGCCGGACGCGGCCCCGCTGCTGCTGAGTTCCACCGTCCGCGAAGCGGAGCGGCGGTACGTCCTGCCGTTGACCGAGTTTGCTGCCGATCCGCAAATTCAATATTTGGTCACAGCCATCGGCACGGACGGCACGCGCACCAGCGCCGAGCCTGCCAACTGGCCGGTGCGGACCCAAGGCGTTCTCATCCCCATCCGGCAGCCGCAATGAGCGGCCGCATCACTATGCAGCGCCTGCTGCGCCACAAGAAAGGAAAGAGGCAATGGCCGGATATTCGCTGCACATCGGGCTGAACGGGGTAGATCCGAACGCCTACAATGGCTGGGACGGGGCGCTGAGCGGCTGCGTCAATGATGCGAACTCCATGATGGAGCTCGCATCAGCCCAAGGTTTTTCCGGCACACAGCTCGTTACTGCGCAGGCCACCTCGCAGGCCATCATCGGCGAAATCGGCCTCCTGGCACAACAGGCCGTGGCTGGGGACATCTGTCTGATCACGTATTCGGGACACGGCGGCCAGGTGGACGACTGCAACGGCGACGAGGCGGACGCGCAGGATGAAACCTGGGTTGCTTACGACCGACAGGTCGTCGACGACGAGCTGTACCAGATGTGGTCGCAGTTCTCGGCCGGCGTGAGGATTCTGGTGTGCGCTGACAGCTGCCACAGCGGGACCTCTGTGCGCCAGCTCATCAACAAGGGTTGCCGGAAGGGCCTTCTGGAGCTAGCCAGCTCCTTACCCAAGGAGATGGTCAATCCGATCAAGGTCACAGCGGGCTCACCCAAGGGCCTGCCCCTGTCAGTTCAGGCACCGGACAACGAAACGCGCCGGGGCACCTACCAATTTGTCCAGGCCCTGAGCGGAGCCAAGTCTGACGCCAACATCCAGGCCAGCGTTATTCTGCTGGCAGGTTGCCAGGACTCGCAGCTCTCCTACGACGGCGCAGTCAACGGCCAGTTCACCGGGGCCTTGCTGGAGGCATGGGGCAACGGCTCTTTCCAGGGTGACTACACCGCCTTCCACCGCGCAATCCTGGACAAAATGCCGCCGGACCAGGTCCCCAACCTGTACACCGCTGGCGCCACGGACCCTGACTTCATGGCCCAACGGCCGTTCACCCTTGCGGCGGCGCAATCCGGCAGCAGCGGTGCTGGCGGCAACGCTGGCGGTGGCTCTACCCCAGAGGGCGGCGCCTCCACCGTTACCCGACCCCAGATCCGCCGCGGTTCAACTGGTGAGCACGTCACGTATTTCCAGCAGCAGCTGGCCGCCCTGGGCTACCGAATCACGGTCGACGGCGTCTTTGGTCCCGGCACTGAATCCGCCGCCCGTTCCTTCCAGCGGGCCAATGGTCTGACGGCAGACGGCATAGTTGGGCCGTCGACGTGGGCCGTAGTCGGGTAGCCGCCGCCAGCTGAATTATGACGTTTCGATACTGCCCGCACGTTAGTCGCCCGATCGGGCGATACTGCTCCGATACATTTGAGCTATTTGTCAGCAACAGAAATCTTGCCCTGCGTGCTCTGACCTGTGACGATGCACTGATGACGCCGTATATCGCGGAGGAAGAACAGCACAGTCTGCCCGGCTGCATACTTCCGAAGATGACAGCTGAGCTGGAGTGGGAGCACCTAACAAGAACGAAGCTGCCTCAAAGGCCGCGGAGTAGATGCCGGGCCCGTGCTGAGTGGCTTGTGCCGCTGGCGGTTTTAGTCGCACCTTCGACAAATCGATGACAACGCGGACACCCGAGTCGGATACTCCCTAGGGGGGACGGCTACCTCTCAGGAGGCAGCCGCGTCTGGGTCGTCGGCCGCTGGCAGAGTTTGAATCGAGTGGTGACATTCGCTGACACCGAGACCATTGTGTTCGAACGCTGCGAACAACATCTGTGCTGGTGAAATTGGAGCCGATGACGGGAATCGAACCCGCGTATTCAGCTTGGGAAGCTGATGTTCTGCCATTGAACTACATCGGCGGTGTGGCTAGAGAGATTAGCATTCCCGGCGCCCGAGCCCGACCGGGGCCGGTTGCGGGGCGGCGCTGGGGAACCTGTGTAAAGCCTGAAAGGTAGCCCCCAATTCAGCTCAGCCGTCGGCTAGACTTCGCTGGTCCGCGTCACAGCAAATGCATCGGAGTCCAGAAGGTATGGCGTACAACAGGTTTCATCGGTCTGTCAAAGCGGGCGTAGCGCTGGCGGGCGCTGGAGCCATCGCCTTTGCCACGGTGCCGGCTCCCACGCCGCTCGAGGACGTGACCGTCGCCGCACCCGCTGCCTTCGTCAACTCCGCCCCTCGGGTGGTGACCGCCGAGATCGAGCCCGTGGTGCTGGCCAGCGCTCTGCAGATCCTGGCCACGGGCGCCGTCCAGGCCGTCCAGGAGAGCATCCACGCCCTCCAGTACGACACTCCGGCGATCTTCGACCGCGTTGTCGAACAGTGGGCCGACATCAACCTCACGCCCTGGAACCACAGCCTGGTCGCCGCGGCTTTGCTCGCGCCGGTGGCGCCGCTGGTGGTCGGCCCGTTCAACTATGCCGTGGCGGACGCGGTGGCTCAGGTGTTCCCGCAGTACGGCGACCAGATTCGTGAGGACCTGCCCGAGGCCGTCCAATACGCTTTTGCCCGGGTTGTCGGCCCGTTCCTGAGCGCCTTCGGTGCCACCGGCGCGGTGCACCAGGACTACTACTACGCCGGCATGGCCGGGGACCGCCTCGGGCAGAACCTGGCCCTGCTCAACGCGCCGGCCAAGATCATCGAGGCGTTCCTCAACGGTGGCTACGGCGATCTGGGCCCACTGCTCACCGGTGACCCCGACGCGCCCCGTCAGGCCGCTCCGGGTCTGCTCACCCCGTGGGGCCAGTGGCCCGCCGACCGCAACGTCACCGTCGTCGAGGACGACGGCGTGCCCGACAACGAGTTCTTCACGCTCACCCTCGACGCCGCCGCCACGGAAGAGGAGTCCGAGGGCGCAGCTGAGACCAGCGAGGTTGTCGAAGCATCCCTGGGGTCCGTCGCGGAACCGGTTGTGGAAACGGAGATCGTCGCGGTCGAGGAAGCTGAAGTCGAGGACGGCGAGACGGTCTCCGAGAAGCCGACCGGCATCGACATCCGCAAGAGCCTCCAGGACTTCGGCGACGACCTGGATGCGACCGTGAAGAGGCTCACCGGCGCCGGCCGCGAGGCCGCTTCCGACGAGTCCGCGGAGACCGACAAGGAAACAAAGTCCGACGACGCGGAGAAGACCGACAAGGCCGACAAGACCGACAAGGCCGACAAGACCGAGACCTCGAAGAGCGACGACAAGTCCGAGAAGGCGCAGAAGAGCGACAAGGCCGACAAGAGCGACAGCGACTAGTACTCGCCAGCACGTCAGGCGTCTGCGGAAGCGCAGGCGCCTGACGTGCTTTTTCGTCGAACCGGACGTGGGCAGATATGTCAGCACCAGGGCCGATACGCTCGTCGCGTGCTGCTTTCTGACCGCGACATCCGTGCTGAAATCGCCTCCGGCCGCCTGGGCATCGACCCGTTCGACGACTCGATGGTGCAGCCGTCCAGCGTCGATGTGCGGCTGGACAACCTGTTCCGGGTCTTCAACAACCTGCGCTACACCCACATCGACCCGGCGCAGCGCCAGGACGATCTGACCAGCCTGGTGGAACCCGCCCAGGGGGAGCCGTTCGTCCTGCACCCGGGAGAGTTCGTGCTCGGCTCCACCCTCGAGCTCTGCACGCTGCCCGACGATCTGGCCGGCCGGCTGGAAGGCAAGTCGTCGCTGGGGCGGCTCGGGCTGCTGACGCATTCGACGGCCGGCTTCATCGATCCCGGCTTCAGTGGGCACATCACCCTCGAGCTGTCGAATGTGGCCAACCTGCCGATCACGCTGTGGCCCGGGATGAAGATCGGTCAGCTGTGCCTGCTGCGGCTGACCAGCCCGGCCGAGCATCCCTACGGCAGCGCGCAGGTCGGATCCAAATACCAGGGCCAACGCGGGCCCACCCCGTCGCGGTCCTACCTGAATTTCGGCAAGCGGGATTGAGCTCGGCGCGTAGTCT
This sequence comes from Mycobacterium sp. Soil_C_30, assembly GCF_057656995.1. Lineage (NCBI taxonomy): Bacteria > Bacillati > Actinomycetota > Actinomycetes > Mycobacteriales > Mycobacteriaceae > Mycobacterium > Mycobacterium sp. Soil_C_30. The sequence goes on from NZ_JBDGJH010000013.1 coordinate 49,671, forward strand.
GGAACCGCGGGGCAACGGGGTGCTCAGCTAATTCGCACACGCTGTAACGCCAGCGGATGGTTAGCCGATGAAACATCTAGCTGGCAGCAATGGTGACGTGCCCGAACGGGGTTGTCGAGCCCGTCACAGCAAATAGTTTTGGAGGGGTAGTGGACATCGTACTTGGTGTGTCCATGACACCGACGACGGTCCGTATGGTGCTGGTCGAAGGCGAAAAAGCCGACGGTGTGACAGTCGATCACGACGTGTTCGACATCCCCGCCGACAACCCTTCGGCAACCGCGCCGGACCAGGTTGTCGCCGCGATTCTGGGCACCAGGGAAAGCGCTGTCGAGGGCGGCCACCGTCTCGTCGCCACCGGCGTCACATGGCGTGATCACGCCGAAGCCGCCGCACTTCGCGACGCCCTGACGTCGCGCAAGATCGACGACGTCATGCTCGTCTCCGAGTTGCATGCTGCGGGCGCGCTGGCCCAGGCGGTGGGCGCCGCTGTCGGCTACGAGCGCACCGCGCTGTTGTTCCTGGAACGCAACACCGCCACGCTCTCGGTGGTCGAGACCTCAGACGGCTCCATCGTCAAGGTGCAGAGCCACGACCTGCACACCACCGATGCGGTGGCCGAGCTCGCGTCCATGGTCGCCGGGCTGGAATCGCTCGAATCGCCGCCGCAGGGTGTCTTCGTGGTGGGCTCGGGCGTCAGCGTGGGTGCCATCAAGCTGCAGTTGGAGTCGGCGACATCGCTCCCGGTGAACGCCCCTGAAGAGCCCGAAGTCGCCCTGGCCCGCGGCGCGGCGCTGGCCAGTGCCAATGCGCCGCTGTTCGAGGCTTCGACCGTCGGTCTGGCGTACTCGCAGGACGGCGTCGACGGCACCACCGCCGGCGCCGCGCTGGCGGGCATGGCCGCCGCCGACGTCACGCAGGCCGCCGGTATCGGGTACACCGGCGCCCCGGCTGCGCTGGCCTACAGCGAGGCCGACCCGGACTCGCAGGTCTTCCCGATCTACGACGAGCCCGAGAAGCCGGCCGAACAGCAGCAGGGCCGCAAGCCGTTCCTGCTCGTCGGCAGCGCGCTGACGTCGATCTTCGTCCTCGGCGTCACCGCGTTGGTGATCTCGCTGGCGGTCAGCATCCGTCCGACCGTGGATCAGCGGCCCAGCCCCGCCGAAAGCGTCATCGTGCCCACCCAGGCTCCCGAGGCGCTACCCGCGGTTCCCGAAGCGGCAGTGCCGCCGGCCCCCGCGCCGCCTCCGGAAACCATCCAGGCTCCGGTGCCCGTGGTCCAGGAAGCGCCGCAACCCCAGGCGCCGCCTCGCACGGTGTATGTCGAGAAGCCGGCGGCCCCGGCCCCCGCTGCCCCGGCCGCGCCTGCGCCGGCTCCTGCCCCGGCGGCCCCGGCCCCGGCGCCGGCTCCGGCTGCTCCGCCGGTGGTGGCCCCGGTGGTGCCGCCCGCCGTGGTGTTGCCGCCGCCGATCATCCAGCTGCCCGCCCCCCGGCTGCCGTCGATCTTCCGCCCACCGTGGGAACAGCAGCCGCAGAACAACTGGCCGGACTGGACGCCGCCCAGCAGAGACGACGATGACGACGACTGGACGCCGCCGTGGCGGCCCCAGCCGACGCAGACTCAGCAGCCGAAGCCCACGCAAACCAAGGAGCCCAGCGCGCCCGTGATCACCGTCCCGACGGTGCCGCAGGCCCCGCAGAAACCGTCGGTCCCGGAGGTTCCGCAGGTCCCGCAGATCCAGTTGCCCCAGCTGCCGCAGTGGCCCGGATCGGGTGGCTCGGAGAGCTCGGGCGGCTCGAGTGGCTCGCGCGGTGACTCCGGCTCGGGTGGTTCGGGCCGCGGTGGCGACGGCGGTTCGGGTCGCGGCGGCTCCGGCGGCGGTGGCGGCGACGGCATCCTGCCGTTGTGGCCCTTCGGCGACGGCGGATAACTCGCCCAACGGTCACGTCCTGTTCGTGCTCTGCTCAGAGTCGCGACGCGGTTAGGTCACCCGCGCCGGGGTAAATGCTGGTATGCGTTGCACTGTCATCGGCACCGGCTACCTCGGCGCGACCCACGCCGCGGGCATGGCCGAACTGGGTCACGACGTGCTGGGGGTGGACGTCGACCCGGGCAAGATCGCCAAACTGGCCGCCGGTGAGGTTCCGTTCTACGAACCCGGGCTGGGAAAGATGTTGCGCGACAACATCAACGCCGGGCGGTTGCGGTTCACCACGGATTACGACGAGGCGGCGGCGTTTGCCGATCTGCACTTCCTCGGTGTCGGCACGCCGCAGAAGAAGGGTGAGTACGGCGCCGACCTGCGGCACGTGTACTCCGTGGTGGACGAACTGGTGCCACGGCTGATCCGCTCGGCGGTGATCGCCGGCAAGTCCACCGTGCCGGTGGGCACCGCGGCCGAGCTGGCGCAGCGGGCAAAGGCGCTGGCACCCAACGATATCGACGTCGAGATCGCATGGAACCCGGAGTTCCTGCGGGAAGGTCACGCCGTGACCGACACGCTGGCGCCCGACCGGATCGTGCTCGGAGTGCAGGCGGGGTCGGTGCGGGCCGAGGCGGCACTGCGCGAACTGTACGCACCGATCCTCGCCAACGGTGTGCCGTTCCTGGTGTCCGACCTGCAGACCGCCGAACTGGTCAAGGTCGCCGCCAACGCCTTCCTGGCCACCAAGATCTCGTTCATCAACGCGATGTCGGAAGTCTGTGAAGCCGCCGACGCCGACGTCACCGTCCTGGCTGACGCGTTGGGTTACGACGAGCGCATCGGGCGCCGATTCCTGAACGCGGGCTTGGGTTTCGGCGGCGGCTGCCTTCCGAAAGACATCCGGGCTTTCATGGCACGCGCCGGCGAACTCGGCGCCAACCAGGCGCTGACGTTCCTGCGTGAGGTCGACAGCATCAACATGCGCCGGCGCACCCGGGTGGTGGAACTGGCCACCGCCGCATGCGGAGGCTCGTTGTTGGGCGCCAACATCGCGGTGCTGGGTGCGGCGTTCAAACCGGAATCCGATGACGTGCGCGACTCACCCGCCCTCAACGTCGCCGGCATGCTGCAATTGCACGGCGCGACGGTGAACGTGTACGACCCTCAAGCCGTGGACAACTCGCGCAAGCTGTTTCCCACACTCAATTACGCGACGTCGGTGCTGGAGGCCTGCGATCGCGCCGATGCGGTGCTGGTCCTCACGGAGTGGCAGGAGTTCGTGGACCTGGACCCGGCGACGCTGGCCGGCACCACTCGGGCCAAGGTGGTGGTCGATGCGCGCAACTGCCTGGACATCTCCCGGTGGAGTGCCGCCGGTTGGCAGGTGCACTGCCTGGGTAGGCGCGTAGCCTGACCTGCGTGGACTTCGCTGCGGAATTCCTGGCCGAGACGGAAGCTTTCGGAGCGGTGGTTGCGGCGGGTGACCCCGCCACCGACGTGCCGACCTGCCCCGGGTGGACGCTGCAGCAGCTGTTTCGCCACGTGGGCCGCGGAAACCGGTGGGCCGCCCAGATGGTGCTCGACGGTGCCACCGAGGGACTGGACCCGCGCGCGGTTCCCGACGGCAAGCCGCCGGAGGGGCAGGAAACCGCCTGGTTGCATGAGGGCGCACGCAAGCTGGTCGACGCGGTGAACCGCGACGGTGAAGCGCCGGTGTGGACGTTCATCGGGTCCCGGCCTGCGGCCTGGTGGACCCGCCGACGCCTGCACGAGGTGCTGGTGCACCGTGCCGATGCGGCGCTGGCGCTGCGACGGCCTTTCCAGGTGGCGCCCGCGCTGGCCGCCGACGCCATAGGCGAATGGCTCGACATCGTGGTGCACACCGAGCAGGCGAAGACCGCACTGCGCGACGGAGACTCGATCCACCTGCACGCCACCGACGACGGGCTGGGCGACGACGGCGAGTGGACGCTGACCCGGCGGGGAGACGTGGTGTCGTGGAGGTTCGAGCACGGTAAGGGCAGCGTCGCGCTGCGCGGCACCGCCACCGACCTGCTGCTGGCGTTGACCAGGCGACGTCCCCGCCAGGAATCGGCCATCCTGACCTTCGGCGACGAGACGGTGTGGCAGTCCTGGGTGGACCACGTCGCTTTCTGAACCGCGTGGCCTTCTGACCCGCCGCCGAAGGTAGGTTGCACATCATGAGCACATCCGAGATCGCCACCGTCCTCGCCTGGCACGACGCCCTCAACGCCAAAGACCTCAGCACTCTGGTCGACCTGTCCAGCGACGATATCGAGATCGGTGACGCGCACGGTGCCGCCCAGGGGCTGGAGGCGCTGCAGGAGTGGGCGCAGGGGTTCTCGCAGAACGTCACCGTGGGTCGCCTCTACGTCCGCGACGGCGTGGTGGTTGCCGAGCAGAGCACGGGTGCCTCGGCGTTCCGGGTGGTGCACGACCAGGTGACGTCGGTGTTCCGGCATCCCGACCTGGCGTCGGCCCTGAAGGCCACCGACCTGACCGAGGACGACCTGGACGCCTGATGCGCGGCATCATCCTCGCCGGAGGATCCGGCACGCGGCTGTACCCGATCACCCTGGGTGCCAGTAAGCAGCTGCTGCCGGTGTACGACAAGCCGCTGATCTACTACCCGCTGTCCACCCTGATGATGGCCGGGATCCGCGACATCCTGGTGATCACCACCAGCGAGGATGCGCCGGCCTTCCAGCGGTTGCTCGGCGACGGCTCGGCGTTCGGGATCAGCCTGACCTACGCCGTGCAGGACAAGCCCGACGGGTTGGCGCAGGCGTTTGTCATCGGCGCGGAGCACATCGGCACCGAGTCGGTGGCATTGGCGTTGGGCGACAACATCTTCTACGGCCCCGGCCTGGGCACCAGCCTGAGCCGGTTCTCCCGTGTGGACGGCGGCGCCATCTTCGCCTACTGGGTGGCCGACCCGTCGGCGTACGGAGTCGTGGAGTTCAGCGCCGACGGTGTGGCCCTCTCGCTCGAGGAAAAGCCCGCCACCCCGAAGTCCCACTATGCCGTGCCGGGGCTGTACTTCTACGGCAACGACGTCGTCGACATCGCCCGGGGCCTGAAGCCCTCAGCCCGAGGCGAATACGAGATCACCGAGATCAACCAGCACTACCTGAACCAGGGCCGGCTGACCGTCGAGGTGCTGGCCCGCGGCACCGCCTGGCTGGACACCGGCACCTTCGATTCCCTGTTGGACGCCAGTGATTACGTGCGCACCATCGAACGCAGGCAGGGCCTGAAGATCTCCATCCCCGAAGAGGTGGCGTGGCGCATGGGCTTCATCGACGACCAGCACCTGGCCCAGCGGGCCGAGACGCTGGTCAAGTCCGGCTATGGCGGTTACCTGCTGGAGCTGCTGGGGCGCCAGGGGTAGCCAGCACCGCGGCGATGGCCGTGGTCAGTGGCACCGACAGCGCCAGAGCGATACCGCCCACCGCCGAGCGGGCGATCTCGATGGCCACGCTCTCACTGGTCAGCACGTCCGACAAGGACCGGCCCGCAACGCTGAACAACAGCAGCAGCGGCAGTGAACTGCCGGCGTACGCCAGCACCAGGGTGTAGACGGTACTGGCGATGTGGTCGCGGCCCACCCGCATGGCGCCCACGAAAACGGCGCGCCGCGAGGTGTTCTCGATAGCAGCCAATTCGAAGGCGGTCGAGGCCTGGGTGACGGTGACGTCGTTGAGCACACCCAGGGAACCGATGATGAACCCGGCCAGCAGCAGCCCGGTGATCGACACGTGGCCCAGGTAGGCGGCCACCTCGTTGTTCTGGTCCTCCGACAGCCCGGTGAGCTGGGCCAGTTCGATTGCCGCCCAACTCAACACCGCGGCCATCAGCAGCGACGTCAGGGTGCCCAGCAGCGCCGCCGATGTCCGCAGGCTCACCCCGTGCGCCAGATAGATGACCGCGTAGAGGATCGCCGCCGAGGCCACCAACGACACCGGCACCGCGGGAGCGCCGTCCCGCAGGGCGGGTAACAGGAACACCACCAGAACGGCGAAGGCGACCACGATGCCGATCAGCGCGCGCAGGCCGCGCCAGCGGGCCACGGCGACGACGATCACGGCGAAGGCCAGCGCCAGTCCCGCCAACGGCCAGGTGCGCTCGTAATCGAAGAAGGCGTACGTCGTCGCACCCTGTTGGTCGACAGCGCGGATGATCCGGATGTCTTCGCCCGCAGACAGATTGGGCTGGCCTGGGGTGAGGGTGAACTCCAGGACGGTGGTGGCGCCGGCATTGGGACCGGAATCGATGGCCACCACCGACTGCACGCATTCACCGGCATCCGGCAGGCCGGGCAACGGGGCCGATGTCAACACCTGACCGGCTGACGGGCTGCCACAGTTGCCGAGCGCCGTCGACACCACCTGGCCGGCCTCGGTGGTGACGGCCCCGCCCGTGGCGTCCTGGAACGGCAGCGGGATGTCCACCTTCTGCTGGCTGGGCCACAGCACCACCGCACCCGCCACCACCGCCACCCCGATGACGATGAGCAGACCCACCACGATGCGGGCTGCCAGCGGTCCCAGGGGAGCGGGCCCGCTCGAGGAATGCGAGTGCGAATGACCGTGCGCCATCAGCAGTTGGAGGGGGCGGGCTCGCCGGCGAATCGGGCGGCGATCCAGTTGGTCATGGGCTCACCGGGATTCAGATCATGGCCGCCGTCGTCGATACGGGTGGCCTCGATGGTGTCGCCGAGATCGCAGGCGCGCCGCACGGCCGCCTCGGTCCACTCCGGCAGCACCAGCTTGTCGACGCCGCCGTAGTACACCGCGATCGGCACCGGTGTCGGCAACTGCGGCAGTGCGTAGGACGCCAACCGGTCGGTCAGACGGCTGATCGCTTCGGGGGACGCCTCTTTGGGTTCCACCTTGCCCGGTGCGCACGTCGTCGTCTCATCGGAGCCCTCGGGCAGGTAGTCCGAGGGGATGATCGCGGGATCGACGGCAGCCAGCCCCGCGACGACCAACGGGAACACCGCCTTCTGGTCATCGGTCAGGGTGGTGGGGTCACCCAACTGGCTGACGTCCAGCGCGGGCACAACAGCAGCGGCACCCAGGAGTTGGAGTCCGTCACCGTAGGCCTTGGCGTACTCGGCGGTGGCGAACGCCGCCTGTCCGCCCTGCGAGTTGCCCACCGCGACCCAGCGGTCGGACAGTGCGGAATCGACCGTGCGCGCCGCGCGCACGGCGTCGATCACGTTGAAAGCAGCGGACTTCGGCTCCAGGTAGGGGTGCACCTGTTTGGGTTCGGACCCGATGTCACCGAGACCCACGTAGTCGGTGTACGCCACCGCGTAGCCCTGGTCCAGGATGCCGGCGACGAAGCTGATGCTGCCGGCGAGTTCCTTGTCGCCGGTGGGACCGCACCCCACCGACACTCCCGAGGTGAAGTGCGCGTAGCTGACCACCGGCCAGCCGCCGGCGGGCGCGTCTCCCGGGGGCACGAAGAACGCCCCGCTGACCACGGTCGGTGCGCCGGTGATCCCCGATGTCGAGCGGTAGACCATGGTGGTGGCCGACGAACCCTGCGGCAGCGCGGACATGTCGAACGGCGTTTCGTCGGAGGAGGTGATCACCTGGCCGCGTGCCTGCCAGTCCTGCGGGGCGATGGCCGGCATCTCCCGGCTGTAGGCGATGGGTTCCTGAGCCCGCTCGATCGGCGCAGTCACCGACGGAGAAGCGGATCCGCTGCACCCAGCAGCCACGAGAACAGTTAGCAGGATTGCCGGGATGGCCCGGAAACGACAGCGCACCTATTGACGGTAGCTCGCCAGGAAGTTGCCCAAACGTTCGATTGCGTTGGCCAGGTCACGCGACCACGGCAGCGTCACGATCCTGAGGTGATCTGGCGCGGGCCAGTTGAAACCAGTGCCCTGCGTCACAAGGATCTTCTCCTGCAGCAGCAGGTCGAGGACCAACTGCTCGTCGTCTTCGATGTCGTAGACCTCGGGGTCCAGTCGCGGGAACGCGTACAGCGCACCCGCCGGTTTGACGCACGAGACGCCGGGGATCTCGTTGAGCTTGTTCCACGCCACATCACGCTGCTCGAGCAGCCGCCCGCCGGGCAACACCAGATCATCGATGCTCTGATGTCCACCGAGGGCCACCTGAATGGCATGTTGCGCAGGCACATTGGGGCACAGGCGCATGTTGGCCAGCAGGCTGATGCCCTCGATGAAGCTGCTCGCGTGTTCCTTGGGGCCGGTGATGACCAGCCAGCCGGAGCGGTACCCGGCCACCCGGTAGGCCTTCGACAGGCCGTTGAACGTCAGCGTGAGCACGTCGGGGGCCAATGTGGCCAGACTGATGTGCTTGGAGTCGTCGTAGAGGATCTTGTCGTAGATCTCGTCGGCCAGCAGCAGCAGCTGATGTTTGCGGGCCAACTCGACCATCTGCTCGAGGACCTCGCGGGTGTACACCGCGCCGGTGGGGTTGTTCGGGTTGATCACCACCAGCGCCTTGGTGCGATCGGTGATCTTGGATTCCAGGTCGGCGATATCGGGCTGCCAGCCCTGGGTCTCGTCGCACAGGTAGTGCACCGGGGTGCCGCCGGCCAGGGCGGTCGACGCGGTCCACAGTGGGTAATCGGGCGCCGGGATGAGCACCTGGTCGCCGTTGTCGAGCAGCGCCTGCAACGTCATGGTGATCAGCTCGGAGACACCGTTGCCGAGGTAGACATCGTCGACATCGAACTTCGGGAAGCCGTCCACCAGCTCGTAGCGGGTGAACACCGCGCGGCGGGCGCTCATGATGCCCTTGGAGTCGGAGTACCCCTGGGCGTACGGGAGTGCCTGGATGATGTCGCGCATGATCACGTCAGGCGCTTCGAAACCGAACGGCGCGGGGTTGCCGATGTTGAGCTTGAGAATCCGGTGGCCCTCGTTCTCCAGCCGGGTAGCGTGCTCGTGGATCGGCCCGCGGATCTCGTAGAGGACATCCTGCAGCTTGGTCGACTGGGTGAAGACTCGCTGCCGGTGCCCCTGGCCGGTCGATTGCCAAGGCAGCTGGTGGGTGCTCACGGGAACCAGTGTCCCACGGCTGTCGACGCCTTTTTCCCGACACGATCGCGCGGCTCCCAGGATTTGCACAGCCAGGGTTGTTAACTCGCTTCGAAACACGGGAGGCGGGACATGAAGCTGACAGCGGGATACGGGCTGGCATCGGTGGTTGCTACGACGGCGGTTGCGGTGGGCCTGGCCGCCCCGGCTGCGGCCGAGCCGCCGTCGTTCAACGGAACCTACGCCGGCGGTGACGCCGAGAACGTCTGGACCGTCACCACCAGCTGTCCCACGGAGGGATGCACGGGAACGGTGGCCAGCAACCAGGGCTGGCAGGTGCCGGCCAAGATGGTGCACGGCCTGTGGCAGTTCATCATCACCAAGCCGGATGGCGCGATCTGCAGCGACGGAAGCTATGCGCCCGCCTACATCGAACTCGAGGTCGACCCTGCGACCCTCAACGGCCTCATCACCCTGGACGACAACTACAGCTGCCCCGGCGGCACCGTCACCCAGACGCCGTTCACGCTGACCAAGGTGGGTTAGCCGAAGTCCGCCGCCAGGTTCGTGAGTTGCGCCCACTTCGCTTGGAACTGTTGAGGATTCAGCACGGTCTCGACGTGCGCGCCGACGGGCCGGAACAGCTCGGGCGCCAGCAGTGCCAGCGCGGTCGACTGATCCCAGAACATCGAGCGCCCGCCATACCCCGACTGTTCCCAGGTGTCGATGGCCCAGGTGCCCGACTCGTGCAGCAGGATCTGCTTGAGGGTGTTGGGTAACCCGGTCTCGCCGAGGGAGCGCGCCATCGCCAAGGTGGGGCCGTACACCGTGCCGCTGCACCCCGCTTTGTTGGGGGTGAGATCGCAGCCGGTTCTCGGGACGTCGACGAACGTGTGGTCCAGGCCCGGCAGCTGCTGGTGAAACGCCTCCTCGCAAGACGGCCGGTCATAGACGCAGTTGAAGGATTCGCCGGCTTCGAGCTCCAGGTCACCCTCCAACGGCCTGCCCGTGATGACCACCCGGCCCAGCTTCGGGCGGATCGCTGGGCTGTAGTTCACGAAGGAGGTGAAGGCGCCGAGTATCAACACGTCCACCGTGGCGCAGCCGGCCACCGCGTCGGCCACCTGTTGTGCGTAGTCAGGCCGGGCGGGGGTGGGCGGCAGCGCGGCCGGCAGGAAGTTGTTCAGCCGGTTCATGATTGCCCGGTAGACGAGCACGTAGTCACCGAATGTCTGGGCGATGTCCGCTTCCGCGCGGTTGATCCCGGCGCCGACGATCACCGGAATGGTGCGCTGCCCGGGTTCGGCGATCAGCCGGTTGACGGCGGATGCTCCGAGCGCCGGCAGCGTGTACCCCTCCGTGGTCACGATCGCGGCGACGTGGCGTGCCCCGATGACCGTCGGGATGGACATCATGTCGTCGATGTCGAAATCGGTGTCGATCACCACGCACGCGTCGGGTGCCGCGCCGGCGGGTGCCGCGACGCCGAGGGCGACAAACACCGCCGAGACTGCACACAGTGCGAGATTTCGGCGGAATCCACGCACAGTGTGCAGTCTCGGCGTTCGTCTTCTAGCGCTTGCCGGGGCGGCGGGCACCCTTGGCGATCCCGAGGCCCTTCACCGGTGGCTCGTCACCGACGACGCGTGCTTCACCGTTGCCGTTGGATGACGGTGCGTCCGGCTCGGGGGCGGGCGCCGGCTCGGGCTCCGCTTCGGGCTCGGGGGCGGGCTCAGGGGCGGGCGCAGGCGCCGCCTTCGGCGCTGCCGGAGCCTTCTTGGCGCCGGGGCGACGGGCGCCCGGTGCGATACCGAGGCCCTTGACCGGCGGTTCCGGCTTGGCGGTCTCCAGGCCCAGATCGGAGTCGGCCGTGTCGGCGTCCTCGGTGCCTGCCTTGGCTTGATCCGGGTCGACGTTGGCCGGCTGCACCACCGTCTCCGCGCCTTCGTTCGGCGATGCCTTGGCGGGGGCGGCCTTCTTGGCGCCGGGGCGACGAGCGCCGGCGGCGATCCCCAGACCCTTCACCGGCGGCTCGGCTTTCGGGGCCGCTTCAGCCGGAGCCTCGGTTGTGGCTTCAGGGGCCTTGGCGGCGGCGGGTGCAGCCTTCTTGGCGCCGGGGCGTTTGGCTCCGCCGGCGATGCCGAGGCCCTTGACGGGTGCTTCGGCTTTCGGTGCCTCGGTTTTCGGTGCCTCGGCCTTGGGGGTCTCGGAGGCCGGTGTGGCCGCGGCTTTCTTGGCGCCGGGACGTTTGGCTCCGCCGGCGATGCCGAGGCCTTTGACGGGTGCCTCGGTCTTGGCTTCCTCGGCGGGGGCGGATGCGGCGGCCGGTGTGGCCGCGGCTTTCTTGGCGCCGGGGCGTTTGGCTGCGCCGGCGATGCCGAGGCCCTTGACCGGCGCCTGCGTCTTCGCCTCGGCCGGAGCGGCTTCGGGCTCGGCCTCGATGTCCTCGGCCTCGATGTCCTCGGCCTCGATGTCCTCGGCCTCGACCTCGGCGGGCGCTTCCTCGGCTTCGGCCTCGGTCTCCGCCTTCTGGGCGGCACGCTTCTCTGCTTCCTCGGCGGCGGTGCCCTTGGCGGGCAGCGTCACCGAGCTCAGGTCCAGCGAGCCCAGCAGCAGCTGAGCCACGTCGAGCACCTCGACCTTCTCGACGTCCCGGGTCGCGGCGACGTCGTCCACGCCGTCGGTCATCATGACGCGGCAGAACGGGCAACCCGTCGCGATCTTGGAGGCGCCGGTGTCCATGGCCTCTTCGGTGCGCTCGACGTTCACGCGCTTGCCGATGTGCTCTTCCATCCACATCCGCGCGCCGCCGGCGCCGCAGCACAGGCCGCGGTCGGCGTGCCGGGGCATTTCCTTGAGCGTGGCGCCGGACGCGCCGACCAGGTCACGCGGAGCCTCGTAGACCTTGTTGTGCCGGCCCAGGTAGCAGGGATCGTGGTAGGTGATGTCTTGGCTCACCGAGTTCACCGGCACCAGCAACTTGTCCCGGACCAGCCGGTTCAGCAGCTGAGTGTGGTGCAGCACCGTGTAGTTGGCACCCACCTGGGAGTACTCGCGGCCCAGGGTGTTGAAGCAGTGCGGGCAGGTGACCACGATCTTGCGGTCGACGGTCTCGACCCCCTCGAACAGGTCGTTGATGGTCTCGATGTTCTGCGCGGCGAGCTGCTGGAACAGGAACTCGTTGCCCGAGCGCCGCGCCGAGTCGCCGGTGCAGGTCTCGCCGTCGCCCAGCACCAGGAACTTCACCCCGGCCACCGCCAGCAGCTCGGCGACGGCCTTCGTGGTCTTCTTGGCGCGGTCTTCGTAGGCGCCGGCGCAGCCGACCCAGAACAGATACTCGTATCCGTCGAAGCTGTCGACGTCCTTGCCGTAAACCGGGATGTCGAAGTCGACCTCGTCGATCCAGTTCAGCCGGTCCTTGGCGTTCTGACCCCAGGGGTTGCCCTTGTTCTCGAGGTTCTTGAACAACACACCGAGCTCGGAGGGGAACTCCGACTCCATCAGCACCTGGTAGCGGCGCATGTCGACGATGTGGTCGATGTGCTCGATGTCGACGGGGCACTGCTCGACGCAGGCGCCGCAGGTGGTGCAGCTCCACAGCACGTCGGGGTCGATGACGCCGCCCTGCTCGAGGGTGCCAACCAACGGGCGGGTGGCCTGGTCGGGTCCCGAGCCCATGATGCGCTCGAACCCGGACTCGGGCACGTGCTCGTGCGAATGCTCCTCGGAGTGCTTCTCGCCGCGGATCTCCTCGCCGAGACCACCCTCAGGGGTGTTCTCCAGCGGGGTTTCCTTGTCGCCCAGGATGTAGGGCGCCTTCGCGAAGAGGTGATCGCGCAGGTTCATGATGACGAGCTTCGGCGACAATGGCTTGCCGGTGTTCCACGCCGGGCACTGTGACTGGCAGCGGCCGCACTCGGTACAGGTGGTGAAGTCGAGGTAGCCCTTCCAGCTGAAGTCCTCGATCTTGCCGCGGCCCAGCACAGCATCCTCGGCGGGATCCTCGAAGTCGATCAGTTCGCCCTTGTGCTCCATGGGCAGCAGCGGGCCCAGGCCGTCGGGCAGCCGCTTGAACGTGACGTTGATGGGCGCCAGACCGATGTGCAGGTGCTTGGAGTGCAGCACGATCAACAGGAAGACCAGCATGACGCCGATGTGGGCGAGCAGTGCGACCGTCTCGATGATGTGGTTGGCGCTGTGTCCCAGCGGCTCCAGGACGATCGCCAGACCGTGGGAGAGGAACGCGCCCCAGCCGTACGGGAAGGCCTCGCCGAGGTTGTTGACGGCCGCGGCGCGGAAGATCGCGTAGGTCAAGATGACCAGGAAGATCATGAACAGGATCAGCCATGCGCCGCCGGTGTGCGAGCCGTAGAAGCGCGAGTCGCGGCCGTGCTCCTTGGGCTCGGACCGCAGTCGGATGATCGAGAAGACGATGATGCCGAGCAGTACGGCCAGGGCGAAGAAGTCTTGTAGGAAGCCCAGGGCGTCCCACCGGCCGATGAGCGGGATGTGGAACTCGGGATTGAACAGCACGCCGTAGGCCTCGAGGTACACCGAGGCGAGGATGAAGAAGCCCCACATGGTGAAGAAGTGGGCGATGCCGGGCAGGTTCCACTTGAGCAATTTCGCCTGACCGAGGACTTCAGTGAACTGCGCTTTGATCCGGTCGGGGACGTCGTCTTTGCGTCCGGCAGCATCGCTGATGGGCTGTCCGGAGCGAATCAAGTTAACGAGCCAGAGCACTCGCTTGACGGCGAGGCCGGCCACAACGGCCGTTCCGAGCAGGCCTATTGCCAGCCTGACCCATTCCAACGTGCCCACAAGTGCCTCCCCAATCGAAGTTACTCAACAGTAACTTATTGGATGTTACCGGTCGGTAACTTAAGCGCGATCCAGCTCATAGTTACATCCCGGCGCAAATGTCCGCTACGGAGGCTTACCTAACTTGGCGCTAAATGTGGTACGCGTCTCACCTCTGGGGTGAAAGCAGCGCACGCAACATCGACAACATCTCCGACCGTGACTCGGCGCCGAGGCGTCGACGGATCCGGGCGACGTGGTGTTCGACCGTCTTGGCGGAGATGAACAACTGGGCGCCGATGTCCCGATACGGCATCCCGAGGATCAGGAGTTCGGCGACTTCGCGTTCCCGGTCCGACAACGGGGAACCGGTAGGTGTCGCGGGTCCGCCGGGCGTCGATGCGGTCACCGGGGATTCCGTCGCCGGCAGGTCCGCACCGCCTGAGGTCATCTTCAGATCACGCGCGATCTGCAGCATCGCGCCGGAGACCCGGGGATCCGGGGCTTGCAGCGCCGCCTGGCCGGCCAGCCGTGTCGCATCCCAGGTCAGTCCGAACTGGGCGAGCCCACGAGCGGCGGCGGTGACCTCGTCGACGTCGACCTGCCGAGCGAGCACACGCAGCCATGACCTCCCGGCCACGGCCAGTGCGCGGGCGAAGTCGCTGGTGGCGCCGGCTGCGGTCAGCGCCTGCCCGTGCGGGGCCAGCGACTCGGGTGCATTGGCCAGAATCGCGGCGTGCACACCGGCCCAGTGCAGGGGCAGGGACCACGCGCCGGGATTACCGAGGGAGGCCAGGATGCTGAATGCCTGCTCGATCGGATGGGTGAGCCGGTCCATCTGCCGTAGCCGCGCGGCGGCCACCCACAACTCGCCCAGCGGCAGCAGCGAGTACAGGTCGACCGAGTACTCGGTCACCACATCCATGGCCGCTGACCAGTGGGTGAGCAGCGCACCGGCGTCACCGCTGCGGCGCGCCAGGCCGGTGCGCAGCGCTGCGGCCCACAGCGCGTCGCGCCGGTGCAGACCGGAGGAGGGAATACCGCTGACCTCGGCGGCCGCCCCGGCCAGTTGACCGTCCTGCATCTTGACCCACGCCGACAGCAGGTGCAGCCGGTGACTGAACATCACGGTTTCCGAGGTGCCGGCGGCCCTGGCCAGCACACTGCGAGCCCGTACCGCATCACCGGCATGCAAGGCCGCAAGGCTCACCAGTGCGGCCGGGCTGTCGGGAAGTGCTTCGGACGCGGCCTTCTCCGGGCCGATGGCTTGGCCGAATCGGGTGACCGCGGCCGGATAGGACTGTTCCACCGTGCTCAGCAGCCCCTCGGCCAGGCTGCGTGCGGCTCGCGCCGCGGCGGTGGGGGGACCGCTCGGGGCCGAAAGCGACTCGCGCGCCGCGACAGCCTGCCCGGCTCCCAGGAGAACGACGACGGCGCTGGCGCTCAGTACTGCGTCGTTCTGCGGCCCGATCCATCCGAACAGTTCGGCGGCGTGCGCGACGTCGCCGTCATGGGCGGCGACGGCCGCGGCGATGCGCACGGCAGATGCCCGTTCCTCAGCGCTCGGGGAGGCCAGCAGCTCATCGGTCAGCGCGGCGGCGCCGGCGCAGTCACCGGTGAGGGCCAGCGCGTCGGCCAGCGCGACGGTGGGCGCGTCGGCGCCCGCGGCGGTGGCAGCGCGCAGCAGCCGCGCGACGGTCTGCGGCCTGCCGCGGATGCGGGCGGCCTCGTCGCTGAGGACGGCGGTGAGCGCGGGGTCACGCACACCGTGTTCGGCAAGGCGCAGCGCCAACTCCGGGGCGAGGGCACCCATGTCGAGTTGTGAACGCAGCAAAGAGCTTTCGATCTCGTGGTGACGCGCGGTGCCGACGATCCGCGTGGTCGCACCGTGTACCGCCGACAGAAAAGCAGCTCCGTGCGCCGGACTCAACAATCCGGTGGCGTGTGCGCTCGCGACGAGTGCGTGCGCCTCCTCCAGCCCGAGACGCAGCGCCGCGGCGACATCCGTCGGCCCCAGATCCGGACTCAACGACGTGACCAGCAGCGCATCGAGAACCGGTTGCTCGGTGCGGCGCAGGCGTTCGGTGAGCACATTCTGTGTGACGGCGGCGGGATCCGTATCGGCCTCCAGTGCTGCGGCCACCAGAAACGGCAGCCCCGCGGTGGCTGACATGATCGAATCGACCCGGCCGGCAGGGGGATCCGACAACCGTGCGATGACCTCCGAGCGGGAGAGCGGACCGAGGACGATGCGCGGGTTCTCGCGCTCGAGAGCGGCCATCAACTCGCGCAGGGCGGCGTTGTGTTCCCTGGCCTCGGTCGCGACGATCACGGTGCTGTGCGGATCGGCCACCAGCGTGGCCAGAGAGTTCAGCTCGGCCGCGGACAGCACATGGGCGTCATCCACCAGAACCGCCGCGTCGCCGCCACCGGCGGGTGGGCGGCTGCGCACATCAATGCCATTGCTGCGCAGAGCATTTCGCAGCTCAGCCAGTGATGTGCTCTTTCCGGTGCCGATCCCGCCGGTGATGAGGAGCTTGACCGGCGAGTCGTGCACCGAGGAGAGCAGGGTCGACCACCGGCGGGTGCCCGCCGGGTCGGCCATGGTCATCCCGCATCCGGGAAGGTGGGGACCACCGGATCGTCGGGAACATCCGGCACGTCGGGTATCACGGGTTCATCGGGTGTTGTCGGCGGCGGCGAGAACGTGGTGGTCGGCGGCGGTTGCGTCGTGGTCGGCGGCGGTGTCGTCGTCGGAGGTGTCGTGGTGGTCCGCGTCGTCGTCGTGGTGGTGGGAGTGGTCGTCGTCGTGGTGGTCGTGGTGGTGGTCGTTGTTGTTGTCGTCGTGGTCGGCGACGTGGTGGTGGTGGTCGGCGGTGTGGTGGTGGTGCTCGGCGGCGGGGGAGGGGGCACCTCCGAGGTGGTGATCTGGCCGTTCTCGCCGGTGATCGTCACGGTTTCGGTGGTGAGTGGCGGCACTTCAGAGCTGGGGGCACCGGATTCGGTTGGCAGCGTGGTGGTTTCGGTGACCGGTCCGCTGTCGCTGCTGGTGCCCGTCAACGTCACGGCCAGGCCGCCCACTGCCAGCAGCGCCGCGGCGGCCGCGGCGCCGAACAACACCGGCGGGCGTTTGTACCAGGGCAGCGGCGGGGGTTCCATCACATAGGTCTCGTCGTCGCCGTGGTCGAAGTCCACGGCCGGACGCGCGCTGGTGGCGCCCTGCTGGGCATAGGTGTCGAATGTGTAGTCCTCGCCGGAATACGGCACCGGTTCGTCGCCCGGTGAATCGTCGTCGGACCAGGCCAGCGCCCGGAACGTCGCCGAAGGTGAACCGTCCGACGCGGATTCGGCTGCCGCCGCACCGGCCGCGCCCGCCGCCCACGCCGCGGGCGCAAGTCCCGTCGGCAGGTCGGCGGCATCGACCGAGGTCGCCATTCCGGTGGGCGCATCGGGGGAGGGGCCCTGGACCGCGAGCAGTCCGGCACCCACGGCCACCGTCGCAGCGGGATCCGGTGACGTGATGACAGGTACCCGCAGTTCCTCCGAGAGGCGCTGGGTGATCAGCGGGATCGCGGCGCCACCGCCGACGGTGGCTACCGCAGACAGCATCGCCGCAGGAATCCTGTTGCGCTCCAGTAGATCTCCGAGGGCGTCGAAGAAGCCGGCCAGCGGGTCGGCCAGCAGCGCCTCCAGCTCGCTCCGGGTGAAGCGCACATCGGTGGTGGTGCCGGGCAGCTGGACCGGAATCACCGTGGCGGTCTCGGCGGACAGCCGCTCCTTGGCCGACTTGCATTCACCACGCAGCCGCGTCAGAGCGCCCACCGCGGCCGTACCTGCTGTCTCAGCCGCGCCGGCGTCGGAGATGCCGGCCAGAACCTGGCTGAGGACGGCTTGATCGAGCTGGTCCCCCGAGAAGTCGGCATAGCGCACCACCTCACCGACGGGGAGCAGCCCGGCGCCGGCGTCGGCCAGGGCCAAAGTGGTTCCGCTGCCGCCGAAATCGCACAGCGCCACCACACCGCTTTCCGGCAACCCCTGCCCGGCTTTCAGGGCGGCCAGGGCGGCTGCGGCGTCGGGAACCAGATCGGGCGGGGCGCCGTCGGAGAACAGGCCGGTCTTGGCGCGCAACGCACCGCGCAGCGCCCCCACCGTGGCCGGGCCCCAGTGCGCGGGCACGGCGATGGCCACCCGATCCGGGGCGCCACTGCCGGCGACCGAGCGGGCCATGGCGTCGAGCGCTTCGGCGGTCAGTGCCTCGCCGCGGTGCGAGGAACCGTCCTGTGCCACCAGCGGCACAGGGTCCCCCACCCGCTCGACGAAACCCCACATCACCAGCCCGGGCTCGGTCAGATTCGGGTTCTCGCTGGGCAGGCCGACCTCAGGCGCGCGGTGTTCGAACAACGTGAGCACCGACCGGCGCACCACGGGGGGCTGCCCCGTACGAGTTGCCACCAGGTTCGTCGCCCCGATCGACAACCCCAACGAGTTGGTCATATCCCCTACCTAACTTCTGCGCGTGGTGCGGCCCTCACCTTAACCGCCGCGCCACGTCGAACCAGCTACGCCGGGCCGCGATCCCCCTACCGGAGTCAATCCCCTATTGGGGCACCCCCTAATGACGGACTCGGGGCGGTGGGTTGCGCACCGATTCGGCGGCTCTGCGGCGGCCATAGCATCGACAGCACTAGGGGACTCGTTGTTGACCAGGGGAGAGACGGAATGGCGAACGAACTGCTGGACTTCGTGATGGGGCTGGTCCGTGATCCGGACGCCGCCGCACGGTACGCCGCCGATCCTGCCCGGGCCATCGCCGACGCGCACTTGACGGACGTGACCAGTGCCGATGTCAACAACCTGATTCCCATGGTGTCGGATTCGCTCTCGATGGCCGCACCGACATTCGGAGCAGGCGTTGACGAGGTGATCGACAGCAACGTGTGGACCAGCGGCGCCGCGACGGCCGCGTTCGACGCGTTCGCACCGCTGGCGCCCGTCGACATACCCGACGCCGGCGGTGTCATCGACGTCGCCAGTGCGGTGTCAGCCGAGCCCGCATCCGTGGTGGCAGACCTGGAACCCACCGCCGACAGTTTCCTGGCCGACGAGTCGGTGCAGCTCAGCGAGGTGGACACCGATCCGTTCGGCACCGACCAGCCCGCCCCCTGGGAGCAGTCCACGATCGATCCCCAACCCCACGATCAGGGGCACCCCGCCTTCGACCTGTTCGATTAGGGGCTACAGCTCCACCCCCGGACCGCCGGCAATGCGACTGCGTTGCCGGCGGTCCTTTTTGTGCAGTTGAGGGCAATTCTCAGGGTTTCTGAGGCAAGCCCCTATCGACCCCCTAATCCCCTAACGCCCCGGACCGGCTGACCCCGGACACCTCCGGCTCAGGGAGGGGATTGCGCCCCGTTTCCGGGCTCCTGCGGCGCCCATAACGTTGTTCCCATCAGCCCCGGACACCCCGGAGCGAGCAAGCGAAAGGGACTCACATGAACATCATCGACTGGATCCTCGACCTGTTCCGCAGCGAAGACGTGGCCCGTGCATTCGTCGCCGCCCCCGAGCAGGCCCTGCGCGACGCCGGCCTCGCCGGTGTGTCGGCCGCCCAGCTGGGCGCCGTCGCCACCACCGCGGTTCCGGGCCTGGTGCTCGGTGATGGCGACCCGATCGTCGGCCTGCAGCGCGCCGTGTCCAACAACTACGGCTTCGCCCCGGCCACCGATTACTCGCCGAGCAACAGCCTGCTGTCGCCGAGCTTCGCACCGGAAACCAACACCGAGCTGGCCAGCCGCAACAACACCGACCTGCTGAGCGGGAACAGCGTCCCGATCGCCAGCCCCGACCAGGCCGCCGGGGCCAACGCCCAGAACGGCGCCTTCAACCTGGGCTTCGGTGACATCACCTTCGGCAACAAGACCTCCAACACCGCCACCGACGGCGGCGTGGTGGTCGACGGCAACAACACCGGCGACATCGTGAGCGGTGACGGCGCCGTCCTGGGCAACAACAACGACGTCAACAACGGTGATGTGCTGGCCGGCGCCGGCTCGAACGTCAACATCGGCGAAGGTGACATCGAAGACAACGGCAACACCAACACCGGCAGCGGCAGCATCATCACCGACAACGAGGCCCCGGTGTTCCAGGATGTCGACGCCTCCGGCGGCAACGGCGGTAACGCCAGCGGCGGCGGCAGCTTGATCGGTATCGGCGGCGGCAATGACGGTGGCAACGCCGGCGGTGGCGGAATCATCCTGGTGGACAACCGAACCGAAGAGACCTCGGTCGGCGGCGACCAGACCGCGATCGGCGGTGACTACGGCAGCGGCAACTCCGCGGACACCTCGGTGATCAGCGAGACCGACAGCAGCACCACCGCCATCGACAGCTCGGATCACTCGGACAGCTCGCTGATCGACACCAGCCTGCTGAGCGGAAACGACACCTCGCTGCAGAACGATTTCTCGAATGAGATGTTCTCGGGCAACGACACCGCCGTGTCGACGGAGGTCCTTTCGGACAATGACCCGTCGCTGGGCGTGGACACGACGCTGGCCAACGACTCTCAGACCAGCGTGGCCAACCTGGGTTTCTAGAACCTGACCGCTGAGACGGCGGGGACCGCACACCGGTCCCCGCCGTTTCGCCGCCTAAGTTGGACGAGTCCGACAGGAGAGTTCAGTGACGCAGCCCAATGCAGCCGAAAAGGTCGACCCGAGAAAAGTCAGGGTGATCGTCGAGCTCATCGACCACACCGCCAGGATCGCCGAACAGAATGATCGCGGTGACCTGCGCCAGCGCCTCATGGTGGCCAAGGAGCGGATCACCGACCCGCAGATCCGGGTGGTGATCGCCGGACAGCTCAAACAAGGCAAGAGCCAGCTGCTGAACTCCCTGCTCAACATGCCGGTGGCGCGGGTCGGCGACGACGAGACCACGGCGCTGGTGACCATCGTGTCCTACGCGGAGCAGGCCTCGGCGCGGTTGGTGGTGGCGCCCCCACCCGGAGGTACCGAGCCGGAGGTCATCGAAATCCCGGTCGCCGACATCAAACAGGATCTGCGCCGGGCACCCCAGGCCGGTGGCCGCGAGGTGATCCGGGTCGAGGTCAGTGCACCCAGTCCGCTGCTCAAAGGCGGGTTGGCGTTCGTCGACACCCCGGGCGTCGGTGGGCACGGCCAGCCGCACCTGTCGGCCACCCTGGGACTGCTGCCCGATGCCGACGCGATGCTGATGATCTCCGACACCAGCCAGGAATTCACCGAACCCGAGATGCGGTTCATCCGCCAGGCCCACGAGATCTGCCCCGTCGGCGCCGTCGTCGCGACCAAGACCGACCTGTACCCGTACTGGCGGCAGATCGTCGACACCAACATCGCGCATCTGCACCGCGCCGGACTCGCTGCGCTGCCGGTGATTCCGGCGTCCTCGCTGCTGCGCAGCCACGCCGTGGCGCACAACGACAAAGAACTCAACGAGGAATCCAACTTTCCCGCCATTGTGAAGTTCCTCTCGGAGAAAGTGCTGTCCCGGGAGAATGACCGGGTGCGCGACCAGGTGATCAACGAAATCGCGGCAGCCGCAGAGCATCTCACTCTCTCGGTCAGCTCGGAACTGTCGGCGATCAACGATCCTGACGACGCCCGCCGGCTCACCGACGATCTCGAGCGACGCAAACGGGAAGCGCAGGAGGCCCTGGCGCACACCGCGTTGTGGCAACAGGTCCTCAGCGACGGTATCGCCGATCTGACCGCAGACGTGGACCACGACCTGCGCTCACGCTTCCGTGCCATCACCCATCACACCGAGCAGGTGATCGACAACTGCGATCCCACGGTGCACTGGGCCGAGATCGGTGCCGAAGTGGAGAACGCCGTGGCCACCGCCGTCGGCGACAACTTCGTCTGGGCCTATCAGCGTGCCGAGGCGCTGGCCGAGGAAGTGGCGCGCACGTTCGTGGAAGCGGGCCTGGACGCGGTGAAAATGCCCGAGGTCAGTGCACGGGAGATGGGGGCGGGCTTCGATGGGCTGAAGTCGCTGGCCAAACTCGAGTCCAAGCCGATCGGCGCGGGACACAAGGCCATCACCAGTATGCGCGGCTCCTACGGCGGCATCCTGATGTTCGGCATGCTGACCTCGGTGGCCGGGCTGGGTATGTTCAATCCGCTGTCGCTGGGTGCCGGTCTCCTTTTGGGCCGCAAGGCCTATCGGGAGGACATGGAGAACCGGATGCTGCGGGTGCGCAATGAGGCCAAGACCAACCTGCGCAAGTTCGTCGACGACGTGATGTTCGTGGTCAGCAAGGAATCCCGCGACCGGCTCAAAGGGGTCCAGCGACAGCTGCGTGACCACTACCGTGACATCGCCAACCAGACCACCCGGTCGCTCAACGAATCTTTACAGGCCGCCATGGCTGCCGCCAAACTCGAAGAGGCCGAACGTACTACGCGGGTCAAGGAGCTCGAGCGCCAGCTCAACATCCTCAAGCAGGTCAACGAGAACGTGCAGAAGCTGAGAACGCCCGCCGTGTCGGCTTAAGGGCTCAGGGTGCGAGTCTCGTTGAGTCGCGGCCGCTTTCGGGTGGTCGTGGTCTCGTTGTCGTCGTCATCATCGTCGCGGATGCGCGGCGTACGGCTGGGCCGCGATGTCGTCGACTCCCCGGAGCTGGTCTCCGAACTCGGGGTGGTGCTCGTCGCCTCGCCAGGGACACCGATGTCCGTGGTGGACAGGTCGACACTGGTGGGGAAGGTGGACGACTCGTAGGACGGTGTCGCGATGAACGGTTCCGTGCTGCGCAAGGTCTGCTGAGTGGTGGGTGCGTTGGTGGTGGTCATCACCGTCGGGGTGGACGGGCTGCTCCACTGGTCCGACATCCGCACCACGGTGACGACGAGCGCGGCGATCAACGCCACCCCGACCACGCCGGCGACGGAGAGGACGGCCGGGCTGCGATACCACATCTCCGGCGGTTGATCCGGATCGGGTTTCGAGGTTGGGCCCACGGGCGCCGATACTAGCGAGCGCGCCGGCACTGGCAACGTGATGGGCCTTGCGAACAGCTGCGGGCCGTAAACTCATGCGGCAATGAGCACGAGTGACCAGGTGCGCGCCATCCTCGGCGGAACTATCCGCGCCTACCAGGGCGAACCCGCCTATCAGCAGCGACCCGACGTGTTCAGTGAACTGGACAGGATCGGCTGGCGACTCAACCAACCGATCAGGATCGCGTTGGCCGGCACCCTCAAAGCCGGCAAATCCACCCTGGTGAACGCACTGGTGGGGGAGAACATCGCCCCGACCGATGCCACCGAGGCCACGCGGATCGTCACCTGGTTTCGGCACGGGCCGACACCGAAGGTCACCGCCAATCACGTCGGCGGCCGTCGAAGCAATGTGCCCATCACCCGCGATGACGGCCTGACTTTCGACCTCGGCCGGCTCGATCCCGCCGACGTCACCGACCTGGACGTCGAGTGGCCCGCCGCGGAACTGATCGATGCGACGATCATCGACACCCCGGGCACGTCGTCGCTGTCGCGGGACGTCTCCGAACGCACGCTGCGGCTGCTGGTTCCCGAGGACGGGGTGCCCCGCGTCGATGCGGTGGTGTTCCTGCTGCGCACGCTCAACGCCACCGATATCGCCCTGCTCAAGCAGATCGGCGAGTTGGTAGGGGGATCGTCGGGCGCGCTCGGTGTGATCGGAGTGGCCTCGCGGGCCGACGAGATCGGCGCGGGCCGGCTCGATGCCATGCTCTCGGCCAAGGACGTGGCCACCCGGTTCACCACCGAGATGGACAAGACCGGGATCTGCCAGGCAGTCGTCCCGGTGTCGGGACTGCTGGCACTGACGGCACGCACCCTTCGGCAGAGTGAGTTCGTCGCGTTGGAGAAGCTGGCCGGTGTCGACGCCGCGGAACTCAACAAGGCGATGCTGTCGGTGGACCGCTTCGTCCGCGAGGACAGCACACTGCCCGTCGACGCGGCGACCCGCGCACGGTTGCTGGACCGGTTCGGCATGTTCGGGGTCCGGATCTCCATCGCGGTGCTGCGCGCCGGTGTCACCGATTCGGTGGCGCTGGCCGACGAACTGCTGGAACGCAGCGGGCTGGTGGCGTTGCGCGACGTGATCGATCAACAGTTCGCACAGCGCTCCGAGCTGCTCAAAGCGCATACCGCGCTGCTGTCGTTGCGCCGCTTCGTCGAGGTGAACCCGATCCGTGCGACGCCGTACATCGTCGCCGACATCGACCCGCTCCTGGCCGACACACATGCCTTCGAGGAGTTGCGGCTGCTGTCGGCGTTGCGGTCACGGCCGACGACTCTCAACGACGACGAGATGGCCTCACTGCGGCGGATCATCGGCGGCTCCGGGACCGACGCCGCGAGCCGGCTCGGGCTGCGACCCGAGGAGCCTTATGACGGGCCGCGGGCCGCGTTCGCGGCGGCGCAACGGTGGCGGCGCCGCGCCGAACATCCGCTCAACGATCCGTTCACCACGCGGGCGTGTCGGGCCGCCGTACGCAGCGCCGAGGCCATGGTCGCGCAGTTCGGGCAGGCCGGCAGGCGCTGACCTACGCGCCCTCCTCCGGCGCGGGCTCCACCGGCGCCGGCTGAGTGACGGTTTCGGTCTGGGTCTGAGTCTCGGTCTGGGTGACCGTGCTCGGCGGGACCGTGGTGGTGGTCGTCGTCGTGGTCGGCGTGGTGGTGGTCGTCGTGGTGGTTGTGGTCGTGGGGGGCGGCGTTGTGGTGGTGGTCTGCGCCGACTCCGTGGTCGACGGCGGAACCGTCACGGTTTCGGTCTGACCCGGCGCCGGAACCACGGGCTGGGTGGTCGCCTCCTGCCCGGAGGTGGTGGCCGATGTCGACGTGGTGGTGTCGGTGGTGCTCGATGAATCACCCGACATCGACACGATCGCGTAGATCACCAGCGCGATCACGATGACCGCGGCCGCACCGATGCCGACCAGCGTCGCGGGTTTCTTGAACCACGGCGTGGGTTCCGGGGCGGCCGGCTGACCGTAGTCAGGCTGGTAGCCGTAGTCAGTCTGGCTGTACTCCGGGCCCTGGTACTCGCTGTAGGCCTGGCCACCGGTACCACCTGTGCCGGTGTCACCGGTGTAGTTGGCGTACTGCGTCGGGTCCTGGTCCGAATACTCGTTCGGATCGTCGTTACGCGCCACGGGCTGATAGTAGCTAGTCGCGTCCGCCCCAGTCGGGATTGCGTCCCGCCGTCGGGAAGTTGCGCGTGGGACCGTCGTCGCCCGTAACCCCGCCTTGGCCGCCCGGAGCAGGAGTTTGCCGGGTCCAGGTACTGCGGGGCCGCTGGGTGTATTGCGGAACGTAGGTGTTCCGGTTCTCGGCCGACGGCGGTGGGGGTGGTGGAGGTGGTGGTGGCGGTGGCGGAGGCGGCGGCACCACGCTCGACGGTGCCAGCGTCGGCGCCCTGGACGACGTGGGCGCTGCGGACTCCGCCGTCGGGCTGGGCGAGGTGCTAGGTGCGACGTTGGTATCGGCGGAGTCGCCGTCCGAGCCGCCCGCGAGCAGCAGCGCCGCTGCGATGACGATCGCGACGGCGGCGGCGGCGATCGCTCCCAACGCCAGCTTCGCCGACGACCTACTGTGCCACGGGGTGTCTCGCTCGAACGGCGGGGGCGCGACGAACGCCGGTATCGGCATCGACGGGTCGGTGTGCGCGTCGTCCTGGTCGTCGGGATACCGCGGCTGAGCCGTGGTGGTCTCGGCTGTGGTGGTGGCAGTGAAGAACCGGGAGGGTTCGGGTTCCGGCTCCTCGGTGACGACGAGCTCGGGCTCGGGTTCCGGCGGTGTCTCGGGTTCCGACGCCGTGCCGCGGAAGAACCCAGCCGGCGGCTCTTCCTGGGCCGGCGGCGGAGTGGGCGGTGGCGGAGTGGGCGGTGGCGGCGCTGGCGGTGGTGCTTTCGGGGGAGCGCCAGGGGCGCTGCCGAAGAATCCGCCCCCTTCGTCACCGCGGTCGGAGGCGAAGAAACCGTGATCCGATGCTGGGGTGCGCGAAGAGGTGTCCGGCGGACTCGAGGCGTGCGAAGCCTCGGGTTCTGCGTCTCCGGTGTCTGTGCGTCCACCGAAGAACCCGGCCCCCTGCTCGGGTTCGTGTGTAGCCACAGCTACCGAGCTTAACGGCCTTGCCTGGACTGATGATGCAGAAGTTCAGTCAGAGAAGTTGCCGAACGACACCGTCGGCGAACAACTCGAGGTGATCCAGGTCGCCCAGATCGAGCACCTGCAGGTATACCCGCTGCACCCCGCCGTCGATGAAAGCTCCGAGTTTGTCGACGATCTGATCCGGTGTACCGACCAACGGGGTGTTGGTCTGCAGTTCCTCGACTTCGCGGCCGATGGCCGCAGCGCGGCGCGCCACTTCGGCATCGTCACGGCCGGCGGCCACCACGAAGCACGCCGAGTACGTCATCGACTCGGGGGCGCGTCCGCCCTCGGCAACGGTGGCCTTGACGCGATCGAACTGGGTGGTGATCTCCTCGAGCGACGAGAACGGCACGTTGAACTCGGAGGCGAACTTGGCCGCCAGGTCGGGCGTGCGCTTCTTGCCCTTGCCGCCGATGATGATCGGCGGTCCCGGCTGCTGAGCAGGTTTGGGCAGAGCGGGAGAGTCGGTGACGGTGTAGTGCTTGCCGCTGTAGTCGAAGGTGTCGCCCACCGGCGTCGACCACAGCCCGGTGAGGATGTCGAGCTGTTCTTCGAGTCGGTCGAAGCGTTCACCCAGCGGCGGGAACGGGATGGCGTAGGCCTGGTGTTCCTTCTCGAACCAGCCGGCTCCGATGCCGAGATCAACACGGCCGCCGCTCATTTCGTCGACCTGGGCCACGGAGATGGCCAGCGGTCCGGGAAAGCGGAACGTCGCCGAGGTCACCATCGTGCCGAGCCGGATCTGCTGCGTATCGCGCGCCAGACCGGCCAGCGTCACCCAGGAGTCGGTGGGTCCGGGCAGGCCGTCGCCGCTCATCGCGACGAAGTGATCGGAGCGGAAGAAGGCCGAGTAGCCCAGTGATTCCGCTGCCCGCGCTACGGCCAGTTGTGCGGCGTACGAGGCGCCCTGCTGAGGTTCGACGAATACGCGAAAGTCCACTTGCGCAAGCCTAGTGCGCTAGAAGGTGTCGACGCCTTCCACGGCCACGAACATGCCGTGCCCGGTGCTGTTGTTGGTGAAGCGGGTGCCTTCGCTGTCGGCGGCGATTGTCCAGCCCGCGGCCTGGTAGGTGCGGTAGTCGATCGTCACGGTGGGGATGTTGCCGAGGTTGCCGAGGATCCACTCCACGGAGCCGTCTGAGGTGATCCTCACACCGTTGGCGGGTGCGCCGTCGACCACGGGTGAGTTCTCGAACGCCGATTCGCAGCCAACGGTCTGGCTGTTGAGCTGACAGCGGGTCTTGCCCGTCTTCGTTTCGATGTAGACGTAACCCTGCTCGTTGGTGGGGAGCTGTTCTGCCCGCGGCGGGGCTGCGGTCGCCGTCGGGATGGGGCTGGGCGGCAGCGTCGTCGTCTCGGTTGTGGTCTTCGTCGGGGGCGGGGTGGCCGCCGTGGGCTCGACGTAGGTACTGACTCCGTCGGAGGTCGGTTCTCCGTCGGTCATCGCCGAGCATCCGGCGAGCGCCGTCGCTGCGACGACCCCCGCGCTGATCAGACACCACTTCACCGATTTCACCACCATCACGAGCGTATTCCCGCTGTGGCAGGAGTTGCGGGTGTGACTCGGTCTCGATTGGCTAACGGGTCGATATCGGACAGCTGGCAGGAACTAGCCGGAGGTGACCTGCGCGCACAGCAGGGTGGTCAGCGGAACGCTGAACAGCAGCAACGCCAGAACCGGATCGTCGCCGGCAACGTCGGGCAGCAGCGCCACGACCCCGGCGGCGGCACCCACCAGGAGCAGCTGCGCGGAAACGGTGAGCACAACGCCGGTGTGGCCGCCTTCCTCGTCCGGCGGCAACGCCCACAACAGGGCGAACAGGGCGGCCGTCACTGCGATCACCGGTGTCAGCGGCGTGGCGATCACATTGGGGAGCCAGGACGCGCCGCTGACGATCAGCAGCGGAATCAGCACCAACCGGTTGGCGATCTCGGGAGACAGAAACGACCGCTTCCCCGCAACACCCAATACGGTCGCGGCGCAGCCGATGACGGTGAGGCAGATGGCGACCTGTGGTGCCTTGGCCCAGAACGGGATGGGCCAAGACAGCCCCAGTGCGTGTCCCGTGACGCCCACATAGACCGGAGTCAGGAACAGCAGGCTCACCCTGGCGACCGACTGGCCGACCGTCCCACGCCATCGTGTGCCGATCGCCACAGGCACCAGGGTGACCATGGCCACCCAGGCGATGACGAGTTCGAGGCCGGCAGGCGGGCCGATCAGCGTGTGGGTCGGACCGATGACCGCGCTGGCGACCAGGTTCACCACCATCGCGAGAGCGATCACGATGTGACCACACAGCGTGCTGACACCGATCGCCAAAGTTGTTGCCACATCACCGCGTTGCACGAGCGGGGTGTGGAAGGAGCGGCGAGTCACGAAGGTGATGGCGCCGGCGACGAGCACTGCGTGCGGCCAGGTCCACAGATCGCCGAGATCCCAATAGGTGTCCAGGAACCCTGAGTCGATGCCTGCGAAACCCGACACTTCGAGTGCGATGACGCCGACCGCGAGCACACAGATGACCGCGCTGAGTCGCCAGCCGGCGCGGTGCCGCGAGATGTGGTGTGCGACAGCTGCGCGGGAATGCGCGGCGATCGCCACACCCGCGGTGGCCATGGCGGCGACGAAGGCCAGGGCAATGCCGGGGACGTAGGTCTTGGCGGGCAGATCGGCGAGGAGCAGGTGCAGCACTGCGCTTTCGTCGCGCGGAGTGGTGTTGAGTGCGGAGCCCAGGGCAATGTTGGCGTACACGGCGGGAATCCATGGCGCCGCCACCAAACCGGTGAGCAGCAGGCTCGTCCACGGTCCGGGAGCCCTGCGCCGCACGTGCACGCACCCGATCACGAGGATGGCCGCGGCCAACCAGGCGATCGCCACCGGAATCGTCTGCCAGACGCGGTCGATCGCGAGAACCAGGACCGGTATCAACGGAGTCGCGATGCCCGCGCACCAGGCCAACACCACGTGATGACGCGGCCCGCCCGGATCTATCGCGGTGCATGTGTAGCCGACCGCCGCCACGGCCGACCCGAGCGCAACACCGCACAGCAGCGGCCAGAACGGCGCGTATTCGAAGGTCAGCGCTCCGCCGTACAGCGAGGTCTCTTCAGGGGTGAAAAGGCCCGGGATGAAGTCGAAGGCGAGCACGGTGGCCGCGCCGAGCCAGGTGAGTATCGCGAGCACTTCCAGCGGTACCGGAAGGGAGCCGGGACGAAGCCGCGCCGGCCGTTGCTTGGCGTCCTCCCACAGGCGTTGCACCAGGGATTGCTGCACGGGTGTCGCTTGCACTGCGGCAGTCTCGCGAAGCGCACTTGGCGATCACTTGGATCGTTGAAGGCGCCCCGCCGCCGGACCGGTGGACGACCGCACCACCAACGTGAGCGGCAGCAACAGTGAACGCGGATGCCGCGCGGGATCGTTGAGTACTTCGAGCAACAACCGGGCCGCCTCGGCACCGATCTCGTAGTGCGGGATCCGCACCGTTGTCATCGGCGGTGAGACCTTGTCCATGAGGGGGATGTCGTTGAACCCCACCACGCTGATGTCGTCGGGGCAGCGCAGGCCCCGCTCGGCCAGCGCGTCGTAGACGCCGAGCGCGAGCAGATCATTACCGGCGAGAACCGCGGTGAATTCTGGACCGTCGGTCAACAGAGCTCGCATGGCCTCCGCGCCCGCCTGCTCCGACCAGGCCCGGCAGACGACCGTGCGCTCTTTCTCGGCGGGCAGGTGAAAGTCTTCCAAGCTGGACATGAACGCACGGCGGCGGGTCACGCCGGTGGACAGGTCCTGAGGTCCCGCGAGGTGCACGACTTTGGTGTGTCCCAAGTCGACGAGGTGCTGCATCGCGGTGGCGACGCCCGAAGCGTCGTCTGAGGTGACCGACGGTATGTCGGCGCCGGCGCTGCGGCGGTTCACGAGCACCATCGGTGTCGATGTCGCGGCCAGTTCGTCCAGTAATGGGTGCTTGAGATGCGCCGTGGCGAAGACGAAGCCCTCGACGTTGCGCTGGCGAAACGACTCGATGGCCGCGCGCTCGATGTCCGGTCGATTGTCGGTGTTCACGATCCAGGCGCTGTAACCGATCGAGCGCAGGACGTCCTCGACTCCCCGCACGATCGGGGGAAACAGGGGATTGGTCAGATCCGGGATCACCAGGCCGATGCTGGCCGATCGAGAAGTCTTGAGGCTGCGCGCAATTGGGTTCGGTGAGTAACCCATGGCGGCGGCGACCTTCTTGATCCGCGCTGCCGTCTCGGCGTTGACCAGACCTTCGGTCTGTCGGTTCAGGGCACGCGAGGCGGTCGCCGGGTGAACGCCCGCCCTGATCGCAACCTCGCGGAGCGTCGCCCTTTGCACCGACCCTGACTCCCTCCGTTGCTGCACCCCGGATGCAGTCCGTCTCCAATGATGGAGTTCTCGCCGACCCCGTGCAATCCGCTGCGCGCAATCGTGTGAGATTAGTTACTTCACGCCATTGACATGACCCACATCACACCGCAGGATGAAGCAATCGATTGCAGTACCCCTCCTCGAGACAGTGGTTGGGCAACATGGCGCAGGCTTATCCCTCGACGACCCGGAATCCCGGGCCGCACCTCACCGACACCGCGGCCACCGCCGCACCGTTGATCGAAATCCGCGGCGTATCTGCCGGATATGAGAACAAGAGACAGAAGACCCGGCTCATCGCCCTTCGGGACGTGGAGCTCGATGTGTACCGGGGCGAATTCGTGGCGATCGTCGGACCGTCCGGCTGTGGAAAAACCACCTTGATCAACATGATCGCCGGCTTCATGAAGCCGTTGGAAGGCACGATCCGCGTCGACGGCCGCGTCGTCGACGGACCCGGTCCGGACCGGACCATGGTGTTCCAGGACTACGCGGTCCTGCCGTGGCGCACGGTGTACAACAACGTCCGATTCGCTCTGGAGAACCGGCATCCCCGGCCGTCGAAGGCCGTGATGCAGGACCGAATCGCCCACGCTCTCGACCTTGTGAGCCTCACCGGCTTCGAGAAGTCCTACCCCTACGAGCTGTCGGGCGGGATGCGTCAACGGGTCGGTATTGCCCGAGCTCTGGTGTCCGAACCGGAGATCCTGCTGATGGACGAACCCTTCGGAGCCGTCGACGCCATGACGCGGGAGGCCATGCAGGCGGAGTTCGAGAAGATCATCGCCGAGACCGGTCAGACCGTCGTCTTCATCACCCATTCCATCGACGAGGCGCTGACGCTCGCGGACCGGGTGGTGATGGTGTCCAACCGTCCCGGGCGGGTCAAAGAGGTCATCGACGTCGATCTGCCACGGTCCCGTTTCGACGAGGGAGTCAAGCGCAGTGAGCGATTCGGCGAACTGCGCGAACACATTTGGAGCGAGCTGCAGGCCGAGGCGTTGGGTGCGAAGGTCGGAGGGGCCCGATGAGCGCCGAGACCATCGCCTCCACGAGCACACGCCCCGAATCGTCTGCGGTCACCGAGGCGATCACCCGGAGCAGATGGGCGCCGTTCCGGAGTTTCTTCATCCTGGTGATCAACCTGTCGCTCTTCTTCACGGCCTGGCAACTGCTCGCCCTGTCAGAGGTCATCAACCCGCTGTTCTTCCCCAAGGCGACCGACATGTTCGCCGCGATGTACCACGGGTTCGTCGACGGCATCATCGGCCCGCAGCTGATGCACAGCCTGCGCAATTTCCTCATCGGGATGGTGATAGCCGGGGTGATCGGCATCCCGCTCGGCCTGCTGATGGGCGGCGTACGGATCATCGATCAGATCCTCAGTCCCTATGTGTGGGCGATGACGGCATTGCCTCGGGTGGCCCTCATCCCGTTGCTGATCCTGATCCTGGGATTCGGTAATTCCATGCAGCTCACCATCATCGTGCTGTCGGCCGTGTTCCCGATGATGGTCAACTGTATGGAGGGGGTCAAGACCGTCGACCCGTCATTGGTGCGTGCCGGCCGGATCTTCGGCGCGAACCAGGCGCAGTTGTACGCAAAAGTGATCCTGCCTTTCACCTTGCCGTTCGTCATCAGCGGTATCAATCAGGGCATCGCCCGCGGTCTGGTCGGGATGTTGATCGGCGAGCTGCTCGGCGGAGGCGGTAAAGGCCTCGGGTTCTTGCTCGATCGCGCCGGTGACCAGTTCGACGCGCCGATGATGTACGCGACTCTGCTTCTGCTGGCGGTGATCTCGGTGGGGTTGGTGCAGGGCATGCGCTGGATCGAACGCCGAGCGGCGCCCTGGCGGAGTTTCGCGGTGGCCTGATCGCTCCACCTCCCTCATCCGACGTTTCAGCTGAACCAAGGAGAAGTGCATGAAAAGCAATCGATTGCTGGCCCTGTTGAGTACCGGTGTGGCGTTCGCAACGATGCTCACCGGTTGCGGCAGCGACGACTCCGGCGGCGGAGGCGAGACCTCCGCTGCAGCCATGCCCACCACCGCCGACGAGATCAACGGCACGATCGACCCATCCAAGGTGAAGAAGTCGATCACCGTGGCAGTGGACAATCCGTACTACCTGTTCCACTCCGATGTCCTGGTGGCGCAGGACAAGGGCTACTTCCAAGAGGTGGGGATCGACAACGTCGAGATCGTGACGGTCGAGGACCCGCTGCCGGCTCTGATCGGCGGGTCGCTGGACTTCGCACTGTACGACACCGACACCACCATCGCCGCGGCGAAGAAGTCGAACGCGGGCGTGCGTTATCTCTCGGTGTACCTCGGCGGCGAGGCGAACATTCTCGGAGTGCGCGAAGGGATCAACTCGGCCGAGGACCTCAAGGGCAAGACCATCACCGGCGGCCAGTTCGGAAGTCGCAATGACTTCTTGATCCGGAAGCTGTTGACGGACAACGGGTTGAATCCCGAAACCGACGTCAACCTGGTGAGCACCGGTGGTCAGTCCAATGAGCGGCTGCAGTCGGTGATCGCGGGAACCGTGGATGGCGCCAGCCTCCAGCTCCGGCACCGATCGCTGCTGGAAGCTGAGGGTGGCACCTTCCTCTTCGAGGAACTGGGACGCGCGCCACAGAACGGCTGGTCTGCGAACAAGATCCTGACCGAGAGCCCCGAGACCGCGGCTGCGTTCCTGACCGCGACACTCAAGGCCCGGCAGTTCATCACCGACGTCAAGAACAAGGACGAGGTGCTGAACCTCATGGCCACCAAGGACTTCGACCTCCCGCAGCCCTACCGGGATGCCTACGCCGACGAGCAGAGCCCCGACTATCACATCGCCGACGGCGGATTCGATGTGGCCGACATGGATCAGTTCATCAACGAGCAGATCGAGCTGAAAGTGATCCCCGAAGGCACGAACTGGCGGGAGTTCGTCGACCTCATCCCCCTGTGGCGCGCACAGAAGGCACTGGATCTGCCATTGCGGCCCACGCCGGAGGAAATGTCCGCCCAGTGACCACCAGAACCGCATCAGCTCGGGGCGTGCGGCTCATCGGCCAGCATGACCTCGCCGGGCGTGGCGACGGGATGCAGGTGATGCGCCATGGCGACGCCCTCTATGTCGGGCACGCCGGCACCACCGGGGCGGGCACGTCGATCCTCGACGTGTCCGCACCGGACCGCCCCGTGCTGGTGGCGCAGTGGGACGCTCCCCCCAACACCCACACGCACAAGGTGCAGACCGCCGACGGCCTCCTGCTCGTCAACCACGAACGCTTCCCGTACCGGCCCAAGAAACCGTTGGGTCCGCATTCGGCCGGCGTGGCGATCTACCGGTTGACTGATCCTTTCCAACCCGAGCAGATCTCGTTCTGGGAGTCCGGTGGCAAGGGTGTCCACCGCATCGTCTGGGAGGGCGGGCGATATGCCCACATGTCCGGTACCCCAGCGGGGTTCACCGACCGCATCTGGATGACCATCGACCTGGCCGAGCCGGAGAAGCCGGTGCTCGCCGCACGCTGGTGGTGGCCGGGGCAGTGGACCGACGGCGGTGAGACCGTCGACTGGCCGGATGGTCACCGGGTGGCGGCACACCATGGGCTGGCCGAGGGCGTCCACACCTATCTCGGCTACGACGACGCGAACCTGGTGGTGCTGGACACGTCCGATCCGACGGACCCCCGTGAGGTCTCGCGTCTGCACTGGGGCGGCGGTGCGACCCACACCTGCATGCCCCTGGTGGGTCGTGGCCTGCTCGTGGCCACCGATGAGCAACAGCACGACGGACCCCACGGCGCCGAACGCCGGATCCACCTGATCGACATCGCCGACCCGGCGGCGCCCCGTCATCTGCGCACGTTGCCTGCGCCCGGTGCGTCGTTCGAGGAACTTCCGCAGCGCTACGGGCCGCACAACCTGCACGAGAACCGGGACGGGTCCTACCGCAGCAACAGGGTGGTGTTCGCCACCTACTTCAGTGCCGGCCTGCGCGTCTACGATTTGTCCGATCCAGAGGATCCCCGGGAGGTCGCGCACTGGGTCAGTGAGGCGCCCGCGGGTTCGGCTGTGCCGCAGGCCAATGATCTCTTCGTCGATGACCAGGGTCTGATCTGGGTGACCGACCGCGGTACCGGTGGCGTCTTCTGCCTGGAGCCGCTGCCGGAGTTGGCGGATCTGATGTCGGAGGCGGCTTCTTGACCGCACCCGGGTTCACCTCTGAGGGTGTGGAATTCGTCGGATACCACGATGTCGGCGGCAAGCCGGTGTTCAAGCTGGCGATGCAGGTGGTGCCCTCCCCGTCCGGCGACCGCTGGTATCTCTACGCGAGCCACTTCTGGGAACCGCGGCTGTCCATCTTCGACGTGACCCACCCGGCCGATCCCCGCCTGGTCGGTGCCATCGAAGGCCCGGACCAGGCCGCGACGTGGCAGGTGCAGGTCGCAGACGGTCTGCTGGTCCAGGGCATGGAGCGGCGACCACCGGCCTGGGGTGGTGACCCGCTGGACACCTCTGACGAGGGTATCCGGCTGTTCGACGTCCACGATCCGGAGACACCGAAACTGTTGAGCCAGTGGCGAACCGGGGATCAGGGGGTCCACCGAAACCACTTCACCGGTGGCCGTTACCTGCATGTGACCGCGAGCCGCCGCGGTTTCGACGGCAACATCTACGTGGTCCTGGACATCGCTGATCCCCGAAACCCGGTCGAGATCGCGATGTGGTTTCTCCCTGAGCAGTTCACCGCGGCAGGCCACGCGCCGCCCCGCCGGGTCTCGCTGCACGGGCCACCCTATGTGCTCGGCGACCGGGCCTACCTCAGCTACGGCGCGGCCGGGCTGGTCATCCTCGACGTCTCCGATATCGAACACCCGACACTGATCTCGCGGTTGGACATCGGCGCCGCCTTCTCCAGCATGATCGCGATGCACACCGTCGTCCCCCTCCCTTCGCGAAACCTCTTGCTGGTCAACACCGAAGCGATCGCCGAACGGCAACAGGAACCGTACAACTTCGCGGGCATCGTCGACGTCAGCGACGAGGTCAACCCCAGGCTGATGTCGCTGCTCCCTATACCCCAACCGGCTCCCGGGGCGACCTATCCGAACTTCAGTACCCGCGGTGGACGGTTCGGCCCGCACAATCAGCACCACCCGCAAGGCCCCGAACTCTTCGCCGATGACAACCTGATGTTCATGACGTGGTTCAACGCCGGGCTACGGGTCTATGACATCAGCGACGCCTACCTGCCTCGCGAGATCGCCTGGTATCTGCCGGATGATCCCGTCGAACGCCGCGGATTACTGCCCAAGACGCTGGTCACCCAATCCGAGGACGTCGTGGTGGACGCGCGCGGCAACATCTACTTCTCGGACAAGAACCACGGTCTGCACATCGTCCGGTTGACGGTCTAGGGGGTCGACATCGGCGCTGTGAGACCGAGGTCGGCCAGTACCGTGCGCGCGGTGTTGCGTCCCGGCCGCCCTGACACCGAGCCGCCCGGGTGCGACGTCGAACCGGTCAGGTAGAGGCCGTCGATGTCGGTGCGGTAGTCGAGCCAGCCGGGGATGACGGTGCCGTCATCGAGGGTGAACTCGCCGCCGTGACACGATCCGCCGATGTTCGAGAGATTGTGCCGGGCAAGGGATGTGGGGGATTCCGGTCTGACGGCCAGGATGTCGGAGTCGTCGAGTCCGTCGAGGTGGCGACGGGCGATGTCGAGCAGCACCTGAGCGTAGGCCATGGCGTCGTCGTCGGACCACGGATCGCCGTTGCGCATCATGGGCGCTGCGGTCAGGAACTTGAAGGTGCCACCCGGCGCCCGTCCGGGATCGACTGCCGTCGACGACATCATCAGCAGCCACGGGTCTTCGGTCTCCAGGTGTCCGGACTCCAGGCCGGCGACCTGGCGGAGTAGTCCTTCCGGGGTGCCCAGACCCCCGGCCGCCGAGGTGACGGGCCCATTCGCCGAACGGTAGCGCGCGTCGGCACGTAGTGCGAAATGAACGGCGAACAACGGGATTCCGGGACGCCAGCGCCGGGATGCCTCGTCGGCCACCCGGGAGTCGGCGTCGAGCATCCCGGGGAGCTCGCGAAGGTGGCTGCCTGCGACGACCGCGCGGGCAGCCCGGAACTCGCGACCGTCATCGGTGCGCACCCCGACACAGCGCCCGTTCTCGACCACATAGGCGCGCACCCACGCCGATGT
This sequence comes from Mycobacterium sp. Soil_C_30, assembly GCF_057656995.1. Taxonomy (NCBI): domain Bacteria; kingdom Bacillati; phylum Actinomycetota; class Actinomycetes; order Mycobacteriales; family Mycobacteriaceae; genus Mycobacterium; species Mycobacterium sp. Soil_C_30. The sequence continues at coordinate 86,228 of NZ_JBDGJH010000013.1, forward strand.
CTCGATGGTTCCACCGTGGTCGGTGATGTGCGCCGCCAGCGCGTTCGGCAACGCGCCCGAGCCGCCGACCGGGGTGGCCCATCCGTAGGCCAGTCGACCGGCCATGATCGCGGCGGGCAACACGCCGGTGCCGGGCCGTTCCGGTGGTTGGATGGTGGCGAAAGCCATCCAGGCCATCACCTGGCGCGTCACCGCGTGCTCGAATGTCGAGGTGATGACGTCCCAGGCGCTGCGGCGGCGGAGCGCCTCATAGCTGTGTGACCACGGTTTGTCCGGCAGCGGCAGACCCGCTGACACATGGGCGTGCGCAAGGCGCTGACCGGCATTCCAGTCGTCGATCATGGTGACAAGAGCGTCCGCGTCGGCAGGGCAGTAGCGGGCGAACTCGGCCGCCGTTGCATGCAGGTCCGGGTGCACCGTCAACAGGTCGCCGTCGGCGAGTGGGAAGGTCACCGCCGGGTCGGTCACGAGGTACCGGAGTCCGTACCGCGCGATGAGGCCGAGTTCGTCGTCGCGGATGAGTGGATTGGACTGCAGCACAACGTGGGCCGTGGAGCAGGAGTCGTGCTGCCAACCGGGGAGGGTGAGTTCTTCGGTCACGGTGTTGCCGCCGAGTACCTCGCGGCCCTCGAGTACGGTGACCGACACCCCGGCCTCGGCGAGATACGCGGCGCACACCAGGGCGTTGTGCCCGCCGCCGACCACGACAACATCAGTCACCGCCGAATGATCAGATTGTGTAGGCACTTTCGTCCTTCCGTCGGCGGGAGCCACTTGCTACGGTAGGAGAGGCCGCAATCGTTTGCAATAGGGAATCGGAAGAGGCTCACACCATGGACGACTACGTCGCTTCCGCCCGTTCGCACTGGGGACCCCGATTCACCGCCAACGGTGTCCCAGCGGCGGACTTCGACCGCGTGATGGGCGGTCTGGAGGCATGGGACGACTGGTGTGCGGCGTGGTCGGCCGCAGCGCGGGTGCACGAAGATCTCGGGAACGAAGCTCTCGACCAGGGCCGGCTTCGCTCCGCGGGCGCGCACCTGAGCACCGCGGCCGTGGTGTATCACTTCGCGAAGTTCGTCTACGTCCGCGATCTCGCACAGATGCGGACCGCCCACGAGGCGGCCGTGCGGTGCCTCAATGCGGCGCTGCCCCACCTTGATCCGCCAGGTGAGCGGATCGAGATCCCGTTCGCGGGCTCAACCCTCTACGGAATCCTGCGCAAGCCCGAAGCGGCGCCACCTCATCCCACCGTGATCCTGGTCCCGGGGCTGGACTCGACCAAGGAGGAGCTCAGGGCTACCGAGCAGCTCTTCCTCGAACGCGGCCTCGCGACATTCAGCGTCGACGGCCCCGGGCAGGGGGAGGCCGAGTACGACCTGCCGATCCGGCCGGACTGGGAAGTTCCGGGCCGAGTTTTCGTGGACACCCTGGTGGCGCGCGACGACATCGACGCCGACCGCATCGGCGTCTGGGGAGTCAGTCTCGGCGGCTATTACGCACCACGGTTCGCCAGTGGCGATCAGCGGATCAAGGCCTGCGTGAGCCTCTGCGGCCCCTACACTTTCGGCGAGAACTGGGAGGGTCTGCCCGCGCTGACCCGGGAGACGTTGCAGGTGCGGTCCCGCTCGGACAACGAAGACCAGGCCAGAGCCCTGGCGCTGACGCTCACCATGGCGGGCCGGACGTCGACGCTGCGGTGCCCAACGCTGGTTGTCGCGGGCAAGAAGGACCGGCTGATTCCCTGGCAGCAGGCCCAGCGGCTGCACCGCGAGGTCGACGGCAGCGAGTTCCTACTGCTCGAAGACGGCAACCATGGCTGCGCCAATGTGCTTGCCGCACACCGCTACCGCACCGCCGACTGGATGGCGGCCAGCCTCACCCCGCAGCGTCGATAGCGGCAACGATGTTGTCGGCGGTGAACGGGAGTGTCCGGACCCGCACTCCGAGGGCGTCGGCCAGCGCATTTCCGATGGCGGCGGTGACCGGTCCCTGGGTCGCCTCGCCCGCGCCCAGCGGCGGCTCATCGGGGCGGTGCACGATGTGCACGTCGACCGCGGGCACCTGGCTGAACCGGGCGATGGGATAGGACTCCCAGTCGGTACTGGTGATCGCACGCCGGTCGAAGCGGACCTGCTCGAACAATGCCCAACTGGTGGCTTGGATGGCGCCGCCTTCGATCTGGTTGCGCACCCCGTCGACGTTCACCACCCGACCCACGTCCACGGCGATGGTCAGGCGATGGACGTGCACTCGGTCGGTGGCCTCCACGTCGGCCACGACGGCGCAGTAGGAGCCGCGGTTCTTGTAGCGGCAGAACGCAATTCCGCGTCCGTGTCCCTCCGGTGCGGGCGTTCCCCAGCCGGCCGCTGCCGCGGCGGTGCTGAGCACCGCACGCGCACGGGGGTCCGACAGGTGGTCGAGCCGCATCTGCAACGGGTCCCGGCCGGCGGCCTGGGCCAGGTCATCGATCACCGATTCCAGGGCGAAGGTGTTGAGCTGGCTGCCCAGCGAGCGCAACGACGACGTGCGGACCGGCATCGTCAGCAGCCGGTGGACCGTCACGTCCACCCGGGCGATGTCGTAGTACGGCTCGGCGTTGCGGGCCGAGCCGTGACCGCGCGCGGCCGGGGGGTCGACAGCGGGCGGGAGCATCGCGATACCGGCGCGGTGGGCGTCGGCGAGCAGGCTGTGGTTCGGCGCATAGCCCGGCCGGGCGGTGTGACCGTTGGTCCAGAGTTCGTAGGTCCAGTCGGTGATGGTCCCGTTCCGGTCGATGCTGGCGGTCACCTCGCCCACCATGGCCGGGCCGAACGGTTCCCAGGAGAACTCGTCACCGCGGCTCCACTGCACCCGTACGTGCCGGCCCGGGACTCGGGTCGCCAGCAGAGCGGCGTCCATCGCCGCGTCGTCGGCGGCATTGTGGCCGTAACTGCCCGGGCCTTCCACGTGCTGGACCACCACCGCGGCGGGGCTCAGGTCCAACGCCGCCGCGATCGCGTGGCGCAGGGTGAACACGCCCTGGCTGTGGCTCCAGACCTGAAGTAGTGCACCGTCGTACCGTGCGATGGCACAGCTGGGACCGATGGACGCGTGGGCCAGGAACGGCCGGGAGAAGCTGGCGGATGTCACTGCTGCCTGCGGGTGACGGGCACCGTCGGTGCGGACCAGGTTGGTCTCGGCGTCGGCCGTCCGTAGCCAGCTCTCCACGTTGCCGGGGTCGGGCAACTCGATCCCGGCCGACCACGTGGAGGCTCCCGCGATGGTCTGGGCGGCCGCTGCCGCCTGGCCCTCCCGGCGCGCGATGACGGCCAGGAAGTCGCCTTCCCGCACGATGCGTTCGACACCGGGAATCGACGAGAAGTCCGCGACTGCCACCTCTTCGAGGTGGGCACCAGGGCTGGGGGGTCGCACCACCCTGGCGTGCAGCATGTCCTCGAATTCCAGGTCGTGGATGAAACGCGCGCGGCCCAGCACCTTGTCGGGCAGGTCGATGCGCGCCAGGTCTTTCGAAGTGGGGGCGGCGAGCTTGACCTCCAGTGCCGAGTCGCCGACCCGCACCTCGAGGTCGACGACGCCGGAGAGGTCGGCATAGGACCCGATGCGGGCGCCGTCGGGGCCGCTGAACACTCCCGACGCCAGCCGAACCTGGGTGATGTCCAGACCCGCCTTGTGTCCGGCTGCTCCGCGGAACAACTCCCGGGTCTCGGCGCACACCCGGCGCACGGCGGCTCCGGAGAACGTGATCGAGAGGCTGCCTGCGGTGAGCCCCTCATCGGGCGAGCACGCCGTGTTGGTACCGGTGGCCCTGACCGCCTCGGGCTGGACATCGAGTTCGTGAGCTGCGATCTGAGTGAGGGCGGTGAGAATCCCCTGTCCGAGCTCGACTTTGCCCACCCGCAGCGCGAAGACACCGTCCTCACTCACGCTCAGCCACGTCGAGATCCACGGGTTGTCGGAGAGTGACGGCGGCAGATCGGGTGTCATGTGGTCGACTCTGCCGCTGCCAGAACAGCATCGACGAAACGCAGATGGGTGCCGCACCGGCAGAGGTTGCGGTCCAATGCCGCCGTCACCTCGGCGCGGGTCGGCCGGGGATTGTCCCGAAGCAGCGCGGCAGCACTGACGATCATCCCGGAGATGCAGTAACCGCACTGCCCGGCCTGCAGTTCCAGGAATGCGGACTGCACCGGATGCGGGGCGCCGGGACGGCCCAGGCCGGCCACGGTGTGGACCTCCCCGCGGACGTATTCGACCGGGGTGTCACACGATGGCGTGGGGTGGCCGTCGACCCAGACGAAGCACGCCCCGCACTGACCGAGGCCGCAGCCGAATTTCGGTGATTTGTCGCCGATGTCGTTGCGTAGCACCTCGAGTAGCGAAGTACCCGGCGGAACGTCGACGTGGTACTGACGGCCGTTGACGGTCAGCTGGAACGAAGGCACTGGTGTCTCAGGCGTGGCTCTGCGCTGCCCAGTAGGCGGGGTCGGCCTTGCTGGCGGCGAGGTCTTCGGCGGTGGTGAAGCCGGGCGCCATCGACGCGGCGGTACCGGCCATGTACTGGTGATGGTCGATGCCCAGCAGCCGGATCCAGCTCTGCTGACCGAATGTCAGTGCGATACAACAACCCAACTCGACGAGTTCCTGCTCAGAGAAGTGAGCGTGCAGACGCGCCCAGAGGGTGTCGAGGTCCTGGCTGCCCCAGGCGATGGCCTCGGCGTAGGCCAGTGCGGCCTTCTGGCGATCGTCATAGAGATCGGACGTCTCGAAGTTCAGCAGCTGGTCGTATTGCTGCTCCTGGAGCCCTGCGCTGGTGGCCTTCTCCGAGCGCTGGTTACCGCAGAATTCACACTTGACCGTTCTGGAGATGTAGACCCGGCACAGGTCTTTGATCGCGTGATCGACGACGCCGCTGTGGAACTGGGCTTTCCAGCTGTCGGCGAAGGCCCAGAAGGCTTCGGGGGAGTGCGCGCGCACCGCGGAACTCTCCGGTCGCGGTGTCCCGTGCCGGGCGCAGCGCTCCATCTCCGCTTGCATGCGCTCGTCCATCTGCTCGAAGGGCACGTAACTGATGCGCGGGTCCGTGGTGGCCATGTCACTCCCTTGTGAAGGCACTGCAATCGATTGCTGTCAGTATGTGCCGCTGCGCTGCGGTGGTCAAGGGTCAGTCGAACACCAGGATCTTGACCAGGGCGACAACGCCGATCACCAGGATGCAGGCCCGCAGCACCATGGGCGGGAGCCGCCGGCCGTACCGCGCGCCGAGATAACCGCCGAGGAACGCCCCGGCCGAGATCAGTGCGACCACCGACCAGTCGATGCGGTCCGTCGCGACGATCATGAACAGAATCGCAGCCACTCCGTTCACCACGGTGGCGAGCACGTTTTTGATCGCAGTCAGGCGCTGGATGCCGTCGCTGAGGATCATGCTCATGAGTCCGACGAGCAGAATGCCCTGCGCCGCACCGAAATAACCGCCGTAGATGCCAAGGACGAAGATCCCGGCGGTCAGCAGCACCTGGGAGAGTGTGCCCGGGGGCCCGTGGTGCCGCGCCGCGGCCGACCGGCGCTGCACACTGGGCCCGATGATCACCATGAGCAGCCCGATCGCGATCAGCACGGGCACGATCGCCTTGAACGAGTCGTCGGGAAGCACCAGCAGCAGGACAGCGCCCACCAGTGCGCCCGCCACGGAGGCGGGAGCCAGTTTCAGCAGGACGTCCCGGTTGGGGCGTAGCTCGCGGCGATACCCGTAGACGCCGGAGACGCCACCGGCGACCATGCCGATGTTGTTGGAGATGTTCGCCGTCAGCGGCGGATAACCGAACAGCAGCAGCGTCGGGAAGGTGACCAGAGTGCCCGACCCGACGATGGTGTTGATCGCGCCGGCCCACACCCCGGCCACGAAGATCACCGAGGGTTCGAGCAGGGCCTCGATCATCGGGCGGTGCGCGAGCCGGCGAGGTGTCGGTCGAGAAACGCGATCACCCCGTCGATGGCGCGTTCCTGGATGTCGTCGACCTGGACCCGGCCGTCCGCGCCAGCGACCGGGAACACATAGCCGTGCAAGGGGTGATCCCACGAGACCCATTCGGCGTTCTTCCCGCTGGCGGCCAGCAGGTCGTAACTGATCCGGAAGATGCCCTGGAGGTGATCGTCATCGCGTCCCATCACCAGCATGGGTAGCGAGATGGGCGCGATCCGATCCAGGGCCAGCGGTTCGTTGATGCGGGAACGGACGAACGCCGGGTCGCGCATCTGCATCGCCTCGATGTTGCGCAGCTGCGTGTCGGGATTGGTGAACGCTGTGTCGTCCGGGGTGAGATCGAGGAACTCGTGATTGGCGGGCTCGCAGGCGATTCCCGCTCTGAGCGGGCTGTCGTACTGCGAGGCGATCTTGAACAGCATCTCGCCGGCATGGCTCACCCCCAGGTGCCCGAGCCGGTCGGCGTCGATCTGCGGGTGCCGGGCTACGTCGGCCAGGATGGCGAGCTCGTCCTCGAACTCCAGCGGCGACCGGCTCATCAGATCCATGCCCTGTCGCCGGTCCACGACCAGCGGCCCGCCCCGGTGGAATCCGAGTTCGACTTCGGTCCGATATCGGCCCCAGGCGCAGGCGTAGCCGGCATCGAGGAGGCGCTCCATGATGTAGCCGTGGGTGGCGACCCGGCGGCGCAGCCATTCCAGGCCACCGCCGCCGTTGCCGTAGGCCAGGAACACGAACGGCAGGCCGGCAGGGGCTTCCGCCGGGAGGCGCAGTGCGTAGGGAACGTAGAGCCCGTCGAAGGTCTCGGCCAGGCGGTAGCTGACCGGCCGGGACGATCCGGGCACGGGCTCGGTGATCACGGGAAAGCCCGTTGCCGGCATGAGGCCGCTCCTGTCGACTGGCCAGTGCTGTGCAATCGATTGCAACACACGCGGGTCGTTTTGGGAAGGAGGGTGATCGGGAAACCCGGCGTGGCGGCGGTCCGGCGAGGGCGATGAGCGGCCCGGGAACAAAACCGCGATGGTCTCAGTTGACCCATTCGACACCAACTTGAGTGCATTAGACTCAACTCTGAGTTGACAGCAGACGGTCAACGGGAGCAATCTTGAGTCCGGTCCACTCAGACCCCTATCAAGCTATTCAGGAGGCACCACTATGGCTCGTGCGGTCGGTATCGACCTCGGGACCACCAACTCCGTCGTATCGGTTCTCGAAGGTGGCGACCCCGTCGTCGTCGCGAACTCTGAGGGCTCCCGTACCACCCCGTCCGTCGTCGCGTTCGCGCGCAACGGTGAGGTGCTGGTCGGTCAGCCCGCCAAGAACCAGGCGGTGACCAACGTCGATCGCACCATCCGGTCGGTCAAGCGCCACATGGGCACTGACTGGTCCGTGGAGATCGACGGCAAGAACTACACCCCTCAGGAGATCAGCGCCCGTGTGCTGATGAAGCTCAAGCGCGACGCCGAGAGCTACCTGGGTGAGGACATCACCGACGCGGTGATCACCGTGCCCGCGTACTTCAACGACGCTCAGCGTCAGGCCACCAAGGAAGCCGGTCAGATCGCCGGCCTCAATGTGCTGCGCATCGTCAACGAGCCCACCGCGGCCGCGCTGGCGTACGGCCTGGACAAGGGCGAGAAGGAACAGACCATCCTGGTCTTCGACCTCGGTGGCGGCACGTTCGACGTTTCGCTGCTCGAGATCGGTGACGGCGTGGTCGAGGTCCGCGCGACCTCCGGCGACAACCACCTCGGTGGTGACGACTGGGACGAGCGCGTCGTGACCTGGCTGGTCGACAAGTTCAAGGGCACCTCGGGCATCGACCTGACCAAGGACAAGATGGCCATGCAGCGGCTGCGGGAAGCCGCCGAGAAGGCCAAGATCGAACTGAGCTCGAGCCAGAGCACCTCGATCAACCTGCCCTACATCACCGTCGACGCCGACAAGAACCCGCTGTTCCTCGACGAGCAGCTGACCCGCGCCGAGTTCCAGCGCATCACGCAGGACCTGCTGGATCGCACCCGTCAGCCCTTCCAGTCCGTGATCAAGGACGCCGGCATCTCGGTGGCCGACATCGACCACGTGGTGCTCGTCGGTGGTTCCACCCGTATGCCCGCGGTCACCGAACTGGTCAAGGAACTGACCGGCGGCCAGGAGCCCAACAAGGGCGTCAACCCCGACGAGGTCGTCGCCGTGGGCGCCGCGCTGCAGGCCGGTGTGCTCAAGGGTGAGGTGAAAGACGTTCTGCTGCTTGACGTCACCCCGCTGTCGCTCGGTATCGAGACCAAGGGCGGCGTGATGACCAAGCTGATCGAGCGCAACACCACCATCCCCACCAAGCGGTCGGAGACCTTCACCACCGCTGACGACAATCAGCCGTCGGTGCAGATCCAGGTGTTCCAGGGTGAGCGCGAAATCGCCTCGCACAACAAGCTGCTCGGCTCCTTCGAGCTGACCGGCATCCCGCCGGCCCCGCGCGGCGTGCCGCAGATCGAGGTCACCTTCGACATCGACGCCAACGGCATCGTGCACGTCACCGCCAAGGACAAGGGCACCGGCAAGGAGAACACGATCAAGATCCAGGAGGGCTCCGGCCTCTCCAAGGAAGAGATCGACCGGATGATCAAGGACGCCGAAGCGCACGCCGACGAAGATCGGAAGCGTCGCGAAGAGGCCGACGTCCGCAACCAGGCCGAGTCGCTGGTCTACCAGACGGAGAAGTTCGTCAAGGAACAGCGCGAAGCCGAGGGTGGCTCGAAGGTCCCCGAAGACACCTTGACCAAGGTCGACGGTGCCATCGCCGAGGCGAAGACGGCTCTGGCCGGCACCGACATCTCTGCCATCAAGGCCGCCATGGAGAAGTTGGGCCAGGAGAGCCAGGCTCTGGGTCAGGCGATCTACGAAGCCACGCAGGCCGAGCAGGCCGCCGGCGCAGACGCCAGCGGTGCCAGCAAGAACAGTGACGACGACGTGGTGGATGCCGAGGTCGTCGACGACGACCAGGAGCGCAAGTGAGCCAGAACGATCCGCAGGAGCCGGTGACTGTCACCGACAAACGGCGCATCGATCCGACCACCGGCGAAGTACGCGAACCGAACTCCGGCCCGGCCCCCAGTGGGCCGGCGCCGGAGGCGGCGCCCGCTGATTCAGCTGACACCGACGAGGTCTCCGACCTCAAGGCCACGCTGCAGCGGGTGAAGGCGGAGTACGACAACTACCGCAAGCGTTCCGTGCGTCAGGAGCAGGCCGCCGCCGACCGCGCCAAGGCCACCGTCGTGCACCAGCTGTTGCCGGTGCTCGACGACCTGGACCGGGCCCGTAGCCATGGTGACCTGGAGACCGGGCCGCTGAAGTCGGTGGCCGACAAGCTCGCCACCGCTCTCGACGGCGTGGGGCTGGCGGCGTTCGGCGCCGAGGGCGATCCGTTCGATCCCTCACTGCACGAAGCCGTGCAGCACGAGGGTGACGGGTCCAATCCGGTGATCGGCACCGTGATGCGTCAGGGCTACCGCCTCGGCGAGCAGGTGTTGCGGCACGCACTCGTCGGCGTGGTCGATGCGCCCGCCGAGGACTTGAGCCCCGACACGACCGAGAACTCCGGCGCGACAGCCGATCAGGCGACAGAATCTAAGTGAGGCGTACACGACGATGAAGACAGGTAAGGAGGTGACGCACGATGGCCCAGCGAGAATGGGTTGAGAAGGACTTCTACAAGGAGCTCGGCGTCTCCTCTGACGCCGGCCCCGACGAGATCAAGCGCGCCTACCGCAAGCTGGCCTCCGAACTGCATCCCGACAAGAACCCTGACAACCCCACCGCCACCGAGCGGTTCAAGGCGGTGTCCGAGGCGTACAGCGTGCTCTCGGATGACGCCAAGAAGAAGGAGTACGACGAAACCCGCCGCCTGTTCGCGGGCGGCGGTTTCGGTCGGCGGTTCAACGGCGGCGGTACCGGCGGTGCCAGCGGCTTCCCGGGCGGGTTCGGCTCCGACGGTGCCGAGTTCAACCTCGGCGATCTGTTCGACGCCGCCGGCCAGACCGGTGGGACGAACATCGGCGACCTGTTCGGTGGGCTGTTCGGGCGCGGCGCGCAACAGCGCCCGAGCCGCCCCCGGCGTGGCAACGACCTGGAGACCGAGACCGAACTCGACTTCCTGGAAGCCACCAAGGGTGTCGCGATGCCACTGCGGCTGACCAGCCCGGCACCGTGCACCAACTGCCATGGCAGCGGAGCGCGCCCGGGCACCAGCCCGAAGGTGTGCCCGAGCTGCAACGGCGCCGGCGTCATCAACCGCAACCAGGGTGCGTTCGGATTCTCCGAGCCCTGCACCGAATGCCGGGGCAGCGGCTCGATCATCGAGCACCCGTGTGACGAGTGCAAGGGCACCGGCGTGACCACCAGGACCCGCACCATCAATGTGCGGATTCCCCCGGGAGTCGAAGACGGCCAGCGCATCAGACTGGCCGGACAAGGTGAGGCCGGACTTCGCGGGGCGCCCTCGGGTGACCTCTATGTCACCGTGCACGTGCGTCCGGACAAGGTGTTCGGTCGTGACGGGGACGATCTCACCGTGACCGTTCCGGTCAGCTTCCACGAGTTGGCTTTGGGCACAACGCTTTCGGTTCCGACGCTGGAGGGCAAGGTCGGTGTGCGGGTGCCCAAGGGCACCGCTGACGGCCGGATCCTGCGGGTGCGTGGCCGAGGAGTGCCCAAGCGCAGTGGCGGTCATGGTGATCTGCTGGTGACCGTGAAGGTGGCGGTGCCGCCGAGCCTCGAGGGCGAGGCGCTGGAGGCGCTGGAGGCCTACGCCGCCGCCGAGCGCGCCAGCGGTTTCGATCCGCGGTCCGGATGGGCGGGCAACCGGCTATGAGCAAGGCAGATCGAGCTGCGGAAGCACGGACATTCCTTATCTCGGTCGCTGCCGAGCTGGCCGGTATGCACGCGCAGACGCTGCGGACCTATGACCGGCTCGGGCTGGTCAGTCCGCAGCGCAGCTCGGGCGGCGGCCGGCGGTATTCGCAGCGTGATGTCGACCTGCTGCGCGAGGTGCAGCGACTCTCACAGGATGAGGGCGTGAATCTCGCTGGTATCAAACGCATCATTGAGCTGACCAATCAGGTCGAGGCGCTGCAGGGCCGGGTGCAGGAGATGGCGCAGGAGATCGAGATGCTGCGGACCAATCAGCGCCGCGATGTCGGGCCACCCAAGACGAGTACGGCACTCGTGGTCTGGCAGCCCCGAAATCGACGATGACACCCGGAGCTTGCGGAGGGCGGCGCCCCAGCGTGTGGTGACCGCTTAGACGCTGATGGTGAATTCCGCCAGGCTCGGTGTGCCGGGCTCGGCGGTCCGGTACCCGCCCCGGGTCAGTGCATCGGTGGGCGCGGCCATCGGCTCGAAGCAGATGACGTCCTCCCCGGGCGGGGCGAAGATCTGCGCGGCGGGGTACCCCTGCACGAACCGCACCTCGATACGCCGGCCCGCACCGGACACCGCGAACACCGAACCGTCGGCGACCTCGTCGTACCCGTCATCGAAGGTCTTGTCGCCCAACAGCTCCCGCTCTGCTTCCTGCCTGGTGGCAGCTCCGGTGGGGATACCCCGGTCATCAACGGCCAGGTGTCGCATCGCGGGTGTCTCCACCAGCCACTGATCGCGCGGCACGCCGGGCAGTTGCAGGTACGGGTGGAAACCGAAGCACAACGGAACCCCGACGTCGCCGGTGGCGCTGACCACGGTCTGGATCGTCAACGTCCGCGCCCGCAGCGTGACGGAGACATCGACGGTGTGGGGGAACGGGAAACTGGCCAGCAGTTCGGGATGGCCGGCGAAGTCGAACGACGCGACCAGTTCGTCGGCGGTCTCGGAGACCACCTGCCAGTCCTTGTGGGCGGCCAGCAGGCCGTGGATCAGCAGTCCGTTCGGATCGGTGCGCACCCCGGCGCCATCCGGTGCGATGTCCACCTTGATGCCCGAAGCCTCAAAAGTATTGCTGCTCAACCGGTTGGCCCACGGATAGAGCAGCGGCAGACCCATCGTCTTGCCGTCGGAGATGTACTTGTCCAGGCCGCGCCGTTGCCCCAGCAGCTCGACACCGTCGTCGGTCAGCGAGATGCCGATCATCCCGGCGCCGGGGACGAACTGCGCCGCGACGGGTCCGTCATGAAGAGTGACGATGTGCATGTCCCGAGCCTAGCGGGCGGCGTCTGTGCTTCGTCGATTTCTGCGCCACGGCGGTGCACCGCGCGATTTCACGACCCTGGTGCAGAAAACGACGGCGCGGCAGGGGACTGCGGAGAAATGGGGCGACAGGGGAGTTGCACGGACGGACCCTAGCCCCCCAGCGGGTCAAACTGAATGCGTTCGGGCGGCGCGCCTTTGGCGATCAGCGCCGCGCGGGCCCTGGGCACCATCTGCGGCCCGCCCGCGATGAGGATCTGGCGATCACCCCAGCCGCCGTAGCGGGTCACCACGTCGGGTAACAAGCCCTTCTGCCGCACGTGCAGACCCCGCGGCGGATGCGGATCCGGATATTCGGGCGCCCAGGGGGGATCGGTGTCGTACTCCGAGACGGGTGTGACCGACAGCCACGGATTGGTGGAGGCGATCTCCCACAGGGTGCGCAGGTCATAGAGTTCGCAGGGGTAACGGGCGCCGAAGAACAGGTGCACGCGCGGATTGACCCCGAATCGGCACAGGTCCATGATGATCGCCCGCAGGGGGGCCAGCCCGGTGCTGCCGGCCACCATCAACACGTCACCTGCGTCGCGATTCACCTCGAGGCCCCCGTGCGGGCTCGACAACCGCCACCGATCGCCGGGCCGGGTCTCCTCGACGATCGCGGTGCTGGCCATGCCACCCGAGACGGCCCGGACGTGGAACTCGATGCCGCCGTCGGGTTGTGCGGGGATGGCCGGCGACAGATAACGCCACCGGCGCGGCCACTGCGGCACTTCGACGTTGACGTACTGGCCCGGGTGGTAGTCCATGGGGCGGTCGAGGTACAGCCGGACCACCGCCAGATCGCGCGAGACGCGGTGGTGTTCGGCCACCGTACCCTCCCACCAGGCGGGGCCTTCCTCGGCGGCGGCGGCCCCGCTCATGACACCGCCGATCAGGTTGATGGCCTGCCGGGCGGCGTCCTCGACGGCCGGTGTCCAGGCCGGGCCGAGCTCATTGCTCAAGGTCGCATACAGTGCGTGCGCCAGCGTCTCGTAGTGCTTGGCGGCGACGCCGTACTTGCGGTGGTCGCGGCCCAGCTGGGCCAGGAAGGCCACCGGCTCGTTGGCGCGCTGTGCGATGAACTCACCGAGCAGCCAGTTCAGCGCCTGGCCGAAGACCGCACGCTGACCGGTCATGTCGGGCGGGAACATGTCGCGCACCGACTCATCGATGGCGAACCAGGTGGTGTAGAACCGGCCGACCATCGCATCGGAGTTGAGTAGGGCGGACTGCAGCACGGCGAGTGCTTCGCGATCTTCCAGGCCCACTCGCGCGATTTTAAGCCTTACACTGACCGCCGAGCTGACCGATGCCAGGAGGCTGCGAGTGTCCCGGTTCTGGAGTTACGTGCGCTTCCAGCTGATGATGTTCGTCTTTGGCATCGTGGGCCCGATTTTCTTGATCGGTTACTTCGCCGCGCAGCCCGACCCGACGCTGAAATGGATGTACTGGTGGGGGCTGTTCATCACCGCAGCGGATGTGCTGTTGGCGTTATGGGCGACCAGCGCACTGGACCGCAGCACGTCCGACTATGACCTGGCGCGCCGGTTGGAGCTGGCAGCGCGGTTGGGGCGTCAACGGTCTGATCCCGAATAACGCAGCGCCGCAATACCTATCAGCAGTGCACCGGCCAGCGCCCAGCATGCCAGGACAGTGATGGCGCCGGCAGCGGTCGCGCCGGAGAAGGGTTCCGGGAAGTAGGCCGTCGACCGGAGCAGGGTCGCGTTGGCGCCTTGGGGAAGCAATTGTCCGAAGGCTCCCCATCCGCGCGGCAGGAGTTCCGGTGCACCGGCGAGGCCAGACAGCGGGTTGCCGAGCAGTACGCCCACCGCGGCGGCGATGCCGATACCGGCGCGTCCGAACAGTGATCCGAGGCCCAGCACCGGCAGTCCCATCGCGAGTACACCGAGCAGCAGGCCGGCGCTGACGGCCCAGAAGTGGGCGTCGATGGAGCCGAACGCGAAGCGCAGCAGTGTGGTGATGGTCAGCGTCATCAGTACCGCCGCGGTGGCGAACGCACCCAGGCGGAGCCAGGGCCGATTCGGGAAGGTCAGTAGCAGTGCGGCGGCGGGCAGAATGCCGGCCAACGTGAGGGGCAGTGCGGCGGCCGACAACCCGACTCCGCGCGGGTCGGTGCTCGGCAGTGGGGCGGCGTCTTCAGTGGCTACCGGCACGCCGGAATGCTGCGACAGTGCCGCGCCAATCTGGCTGAGGGACTGGGCGATCATCGGACTGCCACCGCTGGCGATCAGCACCGTGGGGCCCTGCGGTGTCACAACGACGCCGCCGTAGACGTCGCGGCGGGTGATCGCCTCACGCAGTGCGGCTTCGTCACCGTAGTTGGTGACGAGGAAGCCTCCGGGTGCGCTCTGTGTCAACCGTTCTTCGATCTGTGCGGCGGACGCGGCCGGGCCGGCGACCCCGATCGGCACGTCGTGTGGGGCGGACTTGGCGGCGGGCAGGGCGAACGCAATGAACACCACCGCCAGGGCCGCGGTCAGACCCAGGATGATCCGGGCGGCGTGGCCCAGGGGTGAGCTCGGGTGCGCGGGGGCGGCATGCCGACTGGGCGCGGGAACGGTGTTGGTGGCCATCTCACGACTCTTTTCACCGACGGTTGAATTACTGAGCGCAGCGTAACGCGACGAGCCAATCTTTTCAACAGTCGGTGAAATGTTAATGTCGTCTCATGCCCTCACCTGCGCCGACCTCGAGGAGACGGGGCCGCCGGCAGGGGAGTCCGGTATCCCGCAATGCGGTGTTGACCGCCGCCAAACAACGGTTCGCCGAGCAGGGTTACGAGAAGACGACGCTGCGCCAGATCGCCACCGACGCCCACGTCGACCCATCGATGGTGCTGTATCTGTTCGGTTCCAAGGACGGCCTGTTCCGGGAAGCGATGAAGCTGATCATCGACCCCCAGCGATTGGTCGACGCCATCGCCGGCGGCGGCGCCGACAATCTCGGTACCCGACTGGTGCGTACCTATCTGGGCATCTGGGATGACCCCGAAACCGGGGCCAGTATGGTGGCGATGCTCTCGTCGGCGACGTCCAACCCCGACGCGAACCAGGCGTTTCGCGACTTCATGCGCGAGTACGTCCTGACCGCGGTCTCCGGCGCACTCGGCGGCGGGCCGGACACCAGGCTGCGCGCGGTGCTGGCTGCCACGAACATGATCGGGACGGTATTCCTGCGCTACATCATGCGCGTGGGTCCGCTCGCAGAGGTGTCCACCGAGGAGGCCGTGCGGATGATCGCCCCCAGCGTGCAGCGTTACCTCACCGCCGACGTCGACGAATTGGGCCTGCCCGACGGCTACAGGCCGTGAGTGTCGTGGGGTGCCGGGAAATCCGGGCGGTGACGCACCTGATTTCCGCCGGCACGCTTCGCCTCGTACATCGCTGAATCGGCAGCCCGGACCAACCTTTCGACCAGGTTCGCCTCGAGCTGAAGGGAACCGCCCGCCAGCGGAGCGCCACAGGTGCCGACGCTGGCCGTGACCGGGTAGGGCAGCGCTTCGATCGCGGCGCGCACCCATTCGGCCCGCGGCGCCGGATCCGCCGCACTGTGCCGATCGGCGATCACGAATTCCTCGCCGCCGATCCGACCGATCACCGCGGTGTCGCGGGAGTTCTCCCGCAGCGCCGCAGCCACACTGATGAGGGCTTGGTCGCCCGCGGCGTGTCCTTGAGTGTCGTTGAGCTGCTTGAACTCATCGAGATCGACCAGGGTGACCACGAGGTAGCGGTTGCTCGGGGCACTGTCTTGCATCTGGAGCTCGTGTGCTGCGCGATAGAACGCGCCCCGATTCAGCAGACCGGTGAGCGGATCAAAGCCCGAGTTCCTCAGGTCGCTGCGCAGGGAATGCGCCAGGGAATGGATGCCGAACGGCACTCCGACGTTGAGCGCGATGACGATGAGGAAAGCCGATGCGGCCAGCGCGACGTCACCCGTGCCGTGCAGGAGCCGACAGGCGCCGATCACTGCGCAGGCCATGGCGGCGCCGAGGTTGACCGTCATCAGGGCGACGGTGTGGAAATAGGCCACGAAGCCGCCGATGATGGCGAAGGTGGTGCAGCCCATCAGCGCGGCGTACGGGTCGGACTGGGACAGGCACGTCACTGCGATGACCCCGATCGCCACCATGGAAAACAGCATCGATTGCCGGCGGGTCGGCCAGCGCCGCAGCCACAACACCCCGCTTGCCGCCGCGACCAGCGACGAGATCAGTGACACCCCGATGGTGACGGGTCGGTCGGGGCCGGTGGGGCTGGCGATCAGGACCACCGGAATGAGCGCAAGCAACACCGTGAACACGAAGGTGGTGGCCCGCCAGCGTGATTGCAGACCACGATCACGCAGGTAGGCGCTGAACCAGTCGAACTGATCGGGTTGCCGCCACCATCGCTCGGCCGACACGACCATCAACAACTCCTGTGAAACGCTCGACCACCGGACCTTACCAGTGCGTCAAAACGTCCAACGGCTACAGACCGTGGACCCCTTTGTAGAGCACCATCACGCCGATCACCACCAGAATGCACGCCACCAACGCTGCGTTGTGCTTCTCCATCCAGGTCTTCACCCGGGTCAGGGTCGGATCCAGGCGCGAACCGGAGGCCACGTAGGCCAGAATCGGCAGCGCCACGGTCGACGCCGACAACACGACGAAGACGAAGACGGCACCGGTGCTGGCGCCGCCCAGTCCCGAGGTGCCGATCGCCAAACCGGCTGCCGCGCAGATGAACAACACCTTGGGATTGGCAACCGTCAGAAGGGCCCCGAGCGCCAGGGCTTTTCCGGGGCCGGCTTCGGTCAGGTGGCGTGCACCCGGCATCTGGTGCGGCTTGGAATGCCGCGTCGCCCAGCGAAAGATGCCGAACACGATCAGTGCGGCGCCGACGACAACGCGCAGCCACGATGCCCAGGTGGGTGGTTGGTCGTGCATGCCACCGAGCAGACTCGAGATGGCCAGGAACAACGCGGTCAGCCCAGCGAGTCCGGCCACCCACCCGGCGAGGAAGGCCAGGCCGGTTGGTTTCGGGCGCGGGGTGTGCAGCACCAGAACCGCGGGAATGATCGACAGCGGAGACAAGGCCACGACCAACGAGAGCGGAACAAGCTCTGTCAGTGCCGAACCCAAGCTGGTAGCCACGCCATGAACCTAGTGTCTGGGCAGCGGCCGTGCAGCCACTGTGTTCGTATTGCTCGTGTGGTTCCACACCGAATCGGAGGTTGCCGCATGACCCAGATCCACCTCGGCCACATCTTTCACATCGCCGGTGCCCCGACGGTCAGCGACGCAGCCGATGCGCTGGTCTCCATACCCGACGGTGCGCTGGTGATCGACGACGCGGGCGCCATCGTGTTCTGCGGCGACCGTGCGACTGCGCTCGACCGGCACGATTCGGCGACGGTGCACGACCATCGGCCGGGCTACCTGCTGCCCGGTTTCGTCGACACCCATATCCATTTCCCGCAGACCTATGCCGGCGACTCCTACGGTGGCGGGCAGCTGCTCGAGTGGCTCGATCTGTGCATCTTCCCGGCGGAGTCGCGGTTCGCCGACCCCGAGTTCGCCCGACGAGCCGCCGTTGAGTTCTGTGATCGCCGGGTCGCGGCGGGCACCACGGCGGCCCTGGTTTTCGGCTCGGCGTTCCCGCACGCCCAGGACGCGCTTTTCACCGAAACACAGCGCCGCGGCCTGCGCCTGGTCAGTGGTCGCGGCATCCAGACGGTAGGACCGGAATCGGCGGCGGCGCTGATCACTTCGGAGGAGGACGCCATCCGGCTGACCCGCGACGAGATCGACACCTGGCACGCCGCCGACACCGGGGACGTCGACACCGCCTTGCTGCATGTCGCGATCGTGCCCCGGTTCTCGTTGGCGGTGACCACCGAGACGCTGAGAAACCTTGGTGAGCTCTACGATTCGGTCCGTCATCGCGGTGTGTACGTGCACACCCACCTCAACGAGAACAACCGCCCCGGCACGGGCGAAGTGGACAGCACCAAACAGGCCTACCAGGTGGACTCGTACCTGGACACGTACGACGGCAAATTCCTGCCCGGGTCGAGTGTCGGCGGCAAGAGTCTGCTGGGCCGTCGCACCGTCCTGGCGCACTGCGTGCACTGCCAGGACGCCGAACTGGAGCGCATGGCAGAGACCGGGACCTCGATTGCGCACTGCCCGGTTTCGCAACTGTTCCTCGGGTCGGGCACCATGCCGTGGAAACGGACCGTCGCGTCCGGGGTGAACATCTCCGCCGGCACCGATTTCGGTGGCGGCGACGAGTGGCTGATCCCGCGGGTGCTCGGAGACGCCTTCAAGGTGCACATCACCGAACCCGACGGGGTGTCCATGCAACCCGCGGAGATGCTGTTCCTGGGAACCCTTGCCGGTGCACGGGCCCTCGACATGGAGAACCGCTTCGGTAACTTCGACCCGGGCAAGGAAGCCGACTTTGTGGTCGTCGATCCTTCCGCAGTGCCCGCGCTGGATTCGGCGCTCACCCACGGAGTGCGCTCCGGTGATCCCCGATTGGCAAGAGATCAAACGCTTTTCGCCCTGCTGATGGGACTGCGGGAAGCGGCGATCGTGCAGGTGTATGTCCAGGGGCGCCGGATCGCCGCGGGTTCGGCAGAACCGACGTGAGCACGCCCGCCACCGTTGTCAGCGTGTTCCACCAGGCTGGTGATGCGGTGGACTTCGATACATGGGCCGGGGATGTCGTGCATTCGGCCCGCTCCGCGGCAGGCTTCCGGTCGGGTCAGATCTCGCTGCATGACGCCGCATATCTCGACTGGGCCGTGGCGCTGACGTTCGACGACGACGCACAGTTGAACGCGTGGCTCGACGGCCCCGGCCGGGCTGCGGTATTGCAGGCGGGTAACGCGCGCGGTTACTACTTGCGGACAACGGATCTCGTGATGGTGGACGGCCAGCCCGGTCCCACCGGAGTCAACGCCTTCCGCCACGCGGTGTCACCGGGACGCGAGGCGGACTTCGCCGCAGCTCAGCGAGGGCTCAACGAGGCCAGCGCCGGGTATCCGGGGTTCGAGGGTGCCGCACTGTTCGGGCCCACCGTCGGCAACGAGTGGTTGTCGCTGGTGCGATACCGCACTGCAGAACAGCTTTCAGCGTGGAAAGCGTCCGCGGAACGGGCGCAGGCGCTGACCCCGCTGCGTTCGGTGCTCACCGAGGAATTCGCCCCGCTGACCTCTACGACACCATTCGCGACAACCGTGCGTATCGAGAACGGTCGCACACTCATGACGCCGAACTGGAAGTCGGCCATGATGGTGCTGCTCGTGCTCTATCCGACCGTGATGCTCTTGTCGCGATTCGCCGGTCCGTTTTTCGACGAATGGGGCGCGCCGCCGTGGCTCGCGCTCTGGCTGAGCCAGGTGCTGAGTATCTCGCTGATGCAGTGGTGGCTGATGCCGTGGGCCACCACACCCTTCAAGCGATGGCTGGACCCGGTCGACGGCCGTGGATGGCGGACCGGCTGCGCGGGAGCGTCGGTCATTGTGGCCGGTTACGCCGCGACGCTGGTGCTGTTCGCGTCCGTGCACTGGTTGCAGTTCTGGGATTACAACAGCTGATTCGGCGTCAGAGGATCACCACTGAGCGAAGGACTTCACCGGCGTGCATCTTGTGGAAAACGTCTTCGATGTCGGACAGGCCGATGCGTTCGGAGACGAATTTCTGCAACGGCCGCCCACCCTGCAGGTAGAGGCTGATGAGGGTGGGGAAGTCGACCAGCGGCATGTCCAGTTGCATGTCGGGGGTGGGCACGCCGGCGATGGCGGCATCTCCGACCCCGCCGCAGCCGATCAGTGTCCGTACTGATGCGGAACGGGAATGCGCACCACGAGAAGACAATCCGATGCCACGGCGCCGTTGTTGGCGAACCGGTGCGGGACCTCGGCATCAAGGCGGATCGAGTCGCCCGACTCGAGCTCGGTCGCCGTCTCGTTGATGTGGACCGTCAGCGTCCCGCTCTGTACGACCACCACTTCCTGTCCTTCGTGACGCACCAGCTCCGAGCCTGTGTGTGAACCCGGCTCCAGGTGAAGCGATGCCACCTCCAGTCCGTGCTCGCGGCTGCGCTGGATCACCCGGCGCACCACTCCGCGCCCGATCGTCAGCTGTTGCTGCTCGTCGTAGCGCACCAGTGAAAGGCTTGGCGCTGAGGACGATTGGAACAGCTCACCGACAGCGACACCCATGGCCGAGGCGATGGCCACCAGCGATCCCACCGACACACCGGTCTTGCCGCGCTCCAGCATGGACAGCATCGAAACACTCAGTCCGGTGGTGGTGGAGATGTCGACGAGGGTCAGGCCCCGCTCAGCGCGAACACGCCGGATCTCGGCGCCGAGCCGTCGAGTTGCGAGCTCCGATGCAGACTCCGCGTCGGGGGAGGCGGGTCGACGAGCCGGCTGAGGGACGAGGCCGGTGAGGGAGGGCTCGCCTGGGGATGAGGCGGGTCGACGAGCCGGCTGAGGGACGAGGCCGGTGAGGGAGGGCTCGCCTGGGGATGAGGTGGGTCGACGAGCCGGCTGAGGGACGAGGCCGGTGAGGGAGGGCTCGCCTGGGGATGAGGCGCTTTCGCCACCGACGCTCATGTACCTCCTCGACATTCGGCCAGGATCGACTGCAGTACGACTGGAACGCGGGGTCCACACTGTGCACCGCGGGTTGGCGGCATGCGGGGGAACGCGCCAACCCGCGGGCAGCTCAGCGGGGAACCCTCAGCGGGCGCCCTCAGTGCGCGACACCGAAGAACAGTTCTTCGAGCGCGCCCTCGGCCAGCAGGGACCGAGCGTCTGTTGCGGGTCCGAGCGTGCCGTCCGACATGAAGTGCACCTTGTCCACGGCGGGCAGGCAGATACGGGGGTGCTCCTCGATGATCCACAACACCCCGGCACCTTGGTCACGCAACCGCTGGATGTCGGCGATGCGTTCCCGCACGATCAGCGGGGCCAATCCGGTGGTCGGTTCGTCGAGCATGAGCAACGCCGGTGAGCCCACCAGAGCGCAGGCGATGGCGAGCATCTGCCGTTCGCCGCCGGACAGGGTGGCCGCCGCCTGGGTGAACCGCTCATTCAACCGGGGGAACTGAGACAGCACCTGTTTGGTGATGGCACGGCTCTCGGCGAGGCTGCCGCGGCAGGACACCTGCAGGTTCTCGCCGACGGACAGCTCGGGAAAGACGTTGCCCTGCTGGGGTACATAGCCGATGCCGCGCTTGGCGATGGCGTTCTGCGGGACGGCCGACAGATCCTCGCCCTTGAACGTCAGTGACCCACCGTGCAGGGGCAACGACCGCGCAATGGCCTTCATCAACGAGGACTTGCCCGCGCCGTTGGGGCCCACGATGGCGACGATCTCGCCTTCGGCCACCGAGAAGGTGGCGTCGCGAACGACGGTCAGCGGACCGTAACCGGTGCTGAGACCGCGAGTTTCAAGCAACATCGGATTCCTCCGCTCCTCCGAGGTAGATGCGTTTGACGTCGGGGTCATTGCCGATCTGATCCGGTGTGCCCGAGGCGATCACGGCACCGTGCTCGAGCACGTGCACCCGCGCCGCCAGGCCGAGGACGAAGCTGAGGTTGTGGTCGATGACCAGTACGCCGATACCGCGCGCCGAGATGTTGCGGATGATGCCGGCCAGAGTCTCGATCTGGTTGACCGTCATGGCCGCAGCGGGCTCGTCGAGCAGCAACATCTGCGGCGAAAGCGCCAGTTGGCGCAGGATCTCGACGAGTTTGGCGTCGCCGGGGGACAGGTCGGCCATGGACCGGTCCCCGAGGTGGGCGGCATCCGCCTGTTCCAGCTGCGCCCAGGCGGCGTCATGCGCCTCGGAGCGGCGGCGCCGGTCCTTCTTCCACTGCAGGAACGGCGTCCACGGGTAGTCCAACTCGGAACCGCCGGTGGCGAGTGCGATGTTCTCCACCACTGTCATGGATTTGAACCCGACCGGCGTCTGGAATGTGCGGACCAGGCCGGCGCGGGCCACCTTGTGCGCCGGTAGCCCGGTCAGATCGGTGCCGCCGAACTGGACTTTGCCGGTGTACGGCGTGCCGAAACCCGAGATGACGTTGAACAGGGTGGTTTTGCCCGCGCCGTTGGGTCCGATCAGCGCGGTGATCTCCTCGCCGGAGACCTTGATGTTGACATCCCGCAGGGCGCGCACCCCGCCGAATGTCTTGTTGACGCCGATCACTTCCAGATCGGCTGCTGCCTTGCTCATGCGCGGTCCCCGTTCAGGATCGGCTGCTTGGTGGTCTGCTCTGCCGATGCGGCCGCTGCTGCGGACGCGGAGGCCGGCCGGGGGTAGCGCTTGCGCAGTCTGGCGAAAGTGCCGCTCTCGGAGAGCAATCCGTCTGGGCGCCACCTCAGCAGCGCGATGAGCAGCACGCCCACCAGCAGCGGGTGAGCTGCGGCGTGCAGGTTGGCGTACTCGTGCGGAACCTCGACCAGACGCACCATCTCACTGACCGCGGTGAGCAGCAGTGCGCCCACGATCGGACCGAACCGGCTACCCAGGCCGCCGATCACCAGACCAGCCCAGATGGTGAACGTCAGGCTGGAGCGGAACGCCGAGGGCACCAGTGCTTCCAGAATCCAGGCGTAGGCCGGTCCGACGAACAGGCCGCAGAGCAGGCCGACGGTGCCGTAGGTGGTCAGCCGCAGACTCTTGATGGACTTGCCCATGGCCAACGCCAGCGGCTCGTTGTCCCGGGCTGCCCGCAGACTGGCCCCGTACGACGATGTGGCGATACGGGAGCAGATCATCCACAGCACCGCGGCCATCAGGATGACGAGCAGCAGGCGGATGTAGGGGTAGGCCGCGTAGGTGAACTGCATCTCGAAGGGCTTCACGACCGAGGTCAGACCGAAAGTGCCGCCCGTGAGGTCCTTTTGGATGATGATCACCTGCCGGATGATCTCGGCGAAGGCGAAGGTGGTGATCAGGAAGTACTCCCCGCGCAGCCGCAGGGCGGGCCACCCGATCAGGACGGCCACCAAGGCGGTGATCAGAGCAGATCCGAGCATGCCCGCCCAGAACGGCAGGCCGAGTCCCGGTACCGCGGAGTCCGGGGAGGTGGTCAGAAGAACGTAGGAGTACGCGCCGACGGCGATCAGACCGGCGATACCCAGGTCCCACATGCCGCCCCAGCCGGCTTCCAGGTTGAGCAGTTGGCCGGCCATCACGAACACGAACGCCAGTGTGGCGATGGTGACGACGAATTCGATCGAGATCACGCTGCCGCCTCCTTACGGGACTGGAAGGAAAAGAGTCCTTGCGGGCGGATCAGCAACACGATGATCAGGATGGCGAATGCCACCACCGGCCGGTACGTGGTGTCGATGACCAGGGCGCTGAGGTCCATCACCACACCGAGGACCAGCGCGGCGGCGATGACCCCCAGGATGTTGCCGGTGCCGCCGAGCACCGCGGCGGCCAGCACGAGAAGGATGTAACCCCAACCGGATTCGATGGACACCGAGCCGAGGATGCCGGTCATGATGCCGGCGACGGCCGCCAGGGCGCCCGAGATGAGCCAGACCGTGGTGCTGACGCGCCCGATGGCCACACCGCGGATCTGGGCCAGCTCGCGGTTGGAGGCCACCGCGCGGATGTCGCGTCCGACGCCGGTGCGTCCGAGCAGCAGCCACAGCCCGCCGATCACGGCCGCGGCCACCAGCAGCAGAACGATCTCACCCGGGGCGACGTCGAAGGGACCGATGGGCTGCGCCGCACCGAGATTGATGTTGAACACCCGCAGTTCGGTACCGAAGACCGCGATCATCACGCCGTAGGTCACGAAGGCCAGGCCGACCGAGGTGAACAGCAGTACGTTACCGCCGCGATGCTTGACGGGATCGAACAGCAGTCTGCCGCAGACTGCCGCGATCACCGAAGTGAGGACGATCGCGCCTGCGATACCGGCGACGACACCGAAGATCTCGCCCAGGGCCAGCGCGATCAGCGCGCCCAACGCCATGAACTGACCGTGTGCGATGTGGAGGAAGCGTTCGGTGTTGCGCAACAGCGCGAACCCCGACGTCGCCACCGCCAGCATGCAGCCGGTCAGCAGTCCGAACAGCAGATTGTTCAAGAGATGTTGCCTTTCTCGATGTCGTGCCGGTTGGTGGGGCGGTGATGCGCCCGCCCCACCAACGGTGGTCATCCCTCGGCGCGCAGGGACGGGTCGACCTCGATCTGGTCGCCCGGGGTCCAATCGCCGTTCTGGACGGTGAGGATGGCCAGCAGCGGCGACTCGAGGTTGCCGAACTCGTTCATGTCCAGCGTGCTCGACGCGCCCTGGAAGTTGATGTCCTCACCCGCGGCCAGTGCGTCCTTGCCCTCTTGGAAGGAGTAGACCTCCTTGCCGGGACCGCTGGCCACCTCGATGATCTTGCCGGCGACGTCGGCGCCGTTGGTGCTCTTGGCCGCCTCCATCGCCAGTGCGAACAGGATGTACTGGTCGTAGTTGTTGGCGTCGTACATACCGGGTTCCGGCTGGTCGCCCGTGGCCGCGGTGAAACGCTCGGCGTAGGACTTGTACGCGGGGCTGGCAGTGTCGAAAGCGGTGAGGGCGGCGGAGAATTGGTCGGAGTTCGACAGGGCCGCCACCTCATGGGTGATCAGATCGGGGGAGACGTAGATCGGCTTGTCGTAACCGCGGCGCTCGATCTCCCGCAGGATGGGGATACCGGCCTCGACACCCGTCCCGACGTACAGCGCGTCCGGATTGCCTTCGAAGGCCTTGGCCACTTCGCTGTTGTAGGACGACGCTCCGGGTTCGATGGACACACGGTTGATCGTGCCGCCGGTCTTCTCGAACGCCTCGGTGGCGACTTCGGCAGGCCCGGAGGCGCCTTCGGTGTTCTGCACGATCATGGCGAGGTTCTTCACGCCGGCGTCGCGGGCGACCTGAGCGACGATGATGCCGGCGTCGCTGTCGGAGGCGGCGACGCGGAAGGAGAATTTCCCACCCTTCGCGTCGAGGAAGGTGGTGCCGCAGGAGGAGCAGATGTTGGGGAGCTGACGCTGCTGGATCTGATCGAAAAGGGCTACCTGGCCGTCGGATTCGAGGCTGCCGAGCACGTCCACGTTGCTGACCGAGGTGAGCTTGGAGAACCCGGCGACGGCGCCGTCGACCGTGGAGCGGTTGTCCTCGGTGACCAGTCGGACGTTGCGGTCCAGTACGCCGCCCGCCGCATTGATCTCCTCGACGGCGATGTTGGCTGCGGCGATGGCAGGCGGGGTGAACGGCGCGTAGCTACCGGTGACGCCGATGAGTTGACCGAAGATGATGTCGCCGCTGGCGGAATCGCCGCCATCACCGCCGCTACCGCTGCCGCCGCTGCGATCGCCGTTCTCGGCGCATGAGGTCAGCACGAGTGCCAGAGCGGCAGCCGCAGCCAGGACCGTGGTGCAGGACTTCAACTTCATTCAATGACCTCCAAGAACGGGCGGGCAGGACTTGCTGTCCGAGTGAAACCTGATGCCTCTACTGCCGCCGAGCGTACAATCTGGTTGAAAATTATTCGCTCAATCTCGTTACAGCGGCGTTAATCTTCTCGCCCGGTTCCACGTCGGAATTCAAGATGGTTGAAAGACTAAGGGAATGTGACCCAGATCGCAAGAGGGGGTGCGCAGTGAGGCCGCGGGGACTCGACTATGCCATATTCGGGCTGTTCAAGAGGGTTTACGGCGGCGGATACGTGCGATCGAATCCCCCTTCGGAGGACTGACGGGGCTCCCGGAGGACGGGTTAATTGTTGTGAGCGCCACCTAAGTCCCACCGAAATAGATTTCATCTCTGCTGAATGGCTGTGCGGTGAATGCGAGAGTGGGTGTCATGCGACCGATCATGCGATTTGCCGGTCGTCTCCCACTGCGCAACGGTGCGTTCGGGTTCCGTTGTATTGGTGAAAGACGCTGCCCAGCCTGCATTTAGGGATACCGGAAACGAACCGGGGCCACCGTGCTCAGACCGTGATGGGCAGCGGCTCCGACGCGCGCTGGCGGCCAACCGGGGGCGCGTCCCGGTGACAGCGTGCCTGCAACCACACGGGCAGCGGCAAACTGTTGATGCGCACATGCGCACGTCAGCTTTGGTTGCAGTCCAACTGAAGCTGGGTTGGGGGCGCCGCAGGGCAGCGAATCCCGATAACGATTCGATACCACTGTATTTCTCTGGTGTTGAACGGGTGGTAGCCAGATCTACACGTCGAGGGGTCAGCCGGCGGGCGCTCGGTGGATGGGCCCCCGGATGTCGGCGAGCGGCCGGCCGGTGCCTCCCCAGCGGCCGGCGATGATCTCGGCGGCGATGCTGATGGCGGTTTCCTCCGGCGTTCGAGCACCGAGATCGAGCCCGATGGGACTGGAGAGACGCTCGAGTTCCGCGGCGGTGAGACCGGCGGCCGTCAGCCGCGTCGCCCGGTCCTCGTGGGTGCGCCGGGAGCCCATGGCGCCGACGTAGGCGAGCTCGGGGAGCCGCAGCGCGATTTCGAGAAGTGGGACATCGGACTTGGGATCGTGGGTGAGCACCGTGATGACCGTGCGTGCGTCGAGGCGGCCCGCGTCGCGTTCGGCGGCCAGATAGCGGTGTGGCCAGTCGACGACCACCTCGTCGGCCTCGGCGAACCGGGCCTTGGTCGCGAAAACCGGTCGGGCGTCGCACACCGTGACCTGGTAGCCGAGAAAGGCGCCGACCCTTGCCACTGCCGCGGCGAAGTCGATGGCTCCGAAGACCAACATCCGCGGTTTGGGCGCGAACGCCCAGACGAAGACGCGCATGCCTTCACCGCGCCGCTCGCCGTCGGGCCCATAGCTGAGTGTGCCGCTGGTGCCGGAGGCGAGCAGCCCTGTCGCATCGTCACCGACGGCAGCGTCGGTGTGTGCCGATCCCAGTGAGCCCTGCGGTTCCCGGCCGGGACGCAGCACGAGGCGCCGCCCGACCCGGCCTGCATCGGGATGCTGAATCACGGTGGCCACCGCCACGGGTCGGCCGGCGTCGATATCGGCGGCGATGTCGCCGAGTTCGGGAAAGGTCTGGCGGTCGACCTTCTCGACGAAGACGTCGAGAATTCCGCCGCAGGTCAGGCCTACCGCGAAGGCGTCGTCGTCGGAGACGCCGTAGCGCTGTAGCACCGCTGCCCCGGATCCCGCGACCTCGCGGGCCAGGTCGTAGACCGCCCCTTCGACGCATCCGCCCGACACCGAACCGGTGACGGTGAGGTCGGGCGCCACCAGCATCGACGCACCGGCAGGTCGCGGAGCGGACTTGAAGGTGGCCACCACGGTTCCGAGGCCGACGGTGTCGCCGGCTTCCCACCATCGCATCAGCTCTGGCAATACTTCACGCATGGGGGCAGCCCTCCCGACTTTGCGTTGCTCGCTTCGGTGGAGGCTTAGTGGCGCCTGTCAGGACTGGGCGGCGGCGTCCGGACGCACCGGAAGGGAGGTGCCGGGTGGGAGTTCGATCGTGTCGACGTCGACACCCGCGGCGCGCAGCATGTCGACATCGGCGGGGCACGGACCGCCGACGCTGACGACGCGTTCGCCCAGATCCGCTGCGACGGCATGCCAGAAACCGATCCGGATGTGGATGGTGTCGCCGGGGCCGAAGGTGAATTTCTCTCCGGTGGTCACGTTTTCGGCGGTGCCGTGGCCCTCGAGGATGTGGATGGTGTCCTCGGAGTAGGCGTGCACGTGCTCGCGGTTTCGTTCGCCCGGTTCGAGGACGACGTAGTTCATGTTGGCGGCGACGGCGCCGACACCGAGCCAGACGACCAGTCGGGCGTCGTTGGAGATGAACGGGACGAGCAGGCCGGGGTTGTCCCGGTGATGAACGGAGATCTCGGGCCAGACGTCGGCGGCAGGGGACGGCACCGCGGGCGCCCCGTTGAGGGGGGCGTCACCCGGGCAGGGGCCGCCGACGATGCGGGTGCCCGCGGTGGCCCGCAACCGGTATGTCGTGTTGGGGCGGACATGCACCATCGAGCCCTCGCTCAACGGCTGGGCATCGGACTCGTCTGCACCGTCGTGAATGACCGAACCCGAGCCTGCCACAACGTAATACGCCGCTTCCGAGGTGTGGGTGAGGGGCACTGAACTGCCGTCATCGACGAACTGCAGGTCGAAGAGACCGCGGCACTTGGCGCCGGCATCGGGCCCCACGATCTCGCGCCACGTACCACTTTCGAGCAAGCCGCTATCGGGCCCCCACTCGTCGCGGGAGATGACCCGCATTCCCGTCATCGTCGTCTGCTGCTCAGCCACGAGGGAAGGGTAACACCCATTTCAATAAGATCAAACGATTTTCTGGCCTACTGAAAAAAACTCTCGCCGGGCGAGCCCGGGTCTCTCTTCACCTTAGTTGAACAGTTCGGGATGTGGCGGGCTTGGCTCCTCGAGGAGGCTGCACCCCAAAACCTTGGTGCCGAGCCGAATGTGCGTCCACATTACGCGTCGTCGATCGGTCCACAGGGCGGCCATAGACGCGGGTGCGTTCATATGCGCTGAAACGCACCGGTCGACTCAGCGGCCGCGGCGTGAAACGGAGCCTGGCGCCGGCGCTCTAATACGTGGGCGGTTTTGTTGCGGCGTGGGTCACATGGACTTAAACTTCTTCAAGTCGATTGAAGTACAGCCCTGATCACCGACTATTCGGGTCGACACGGCCGGCCCTGAAACGGCCGCGGAAGTGTCCACCGCGTAGGTGCGGGGTGTGCCGCAGACAGCCAGGAGGTGACGAGCAATGCAACAGGTGTCGGGTATCGCGCTTGTGCTGTTTCGTCGCGGCCTGGTCGACGGCGGCGACTGGAGGTTGATAGCGGGAGAGTGCGGCGCGTCCGGGCCGCGCGGCGGCAGCACCTCTTCCTGACCACAACCTTCTGATGAACGGAGCTTCACATGTCTGCACCTGCACTCGCGGGTTACTGGCACCCCATTGCCACTGTCGACGAAATCGACGAGCAGCCAAAACGTTTTACCCTCCTCGATGATTTCGTCGTGGCATTCCGCGACGAGAACGGTGTGGCCGCCTTCCGCGACCTCTGCATTCACCGAGGCGCCGCACTCTCGCTGGGCTGGGTACGTAACGGCAACCTCGTATGTCCTTACCACGGTTGGCAATACGACCGCAGCGGTGCGTGCGTGCGGATCCCCTCGCGGCCCGCCGATGCGCCCATTCCGAACGCAGCTCGCGCCCGGGCCTACCAGGTACGCGAGAAGTACGGGCTGGTGTGGGTGGCCATCGACGAGCCCCGCGACGAGATTCCGTTGTTCCCCGGCGACATCTACGACCTGCCGGGGTGGAAATCCTTCATCTCCTACCGCGAGACCTGGAAGACGTCGGCTGCGCGCGCCGTCGAGAACTTCATGGATTTCTCCCACTTCCCCTACGTCCACAACGGCCTGCTCGGTACCGAGGACAATGCCGAGATCGCGCCCTACACAGTCGAAAAGCTCGACAACGGCCTGCACTACTGGCTGGAGCAGGAAGAACCGAGCGACCTCTACGGTGCCGGCGGTACCCAGAAGGTCCGCTATGAATACACCCTGGTGGTCCCGTTCACGATCCATCTGAAGAAGATCGAGATCGGCACCGGCCGGGAGACCATCATCACGCAGTTCACGTTGCCGCGGACCACGAACACCACCGAGTTGTTCGTGTTCATCGTCCGCAACCATTCCCAGGACGAACCCGACAGCAAGTTCGGCGATTTCACCAACACGATCATGGAACAGGACCGCTCGGTGGTGGAGAGCCAGCGCCCCGAGGAGCTGCCCGACTCACTGCGCGAAGAGCTGCACATCAAGGTGCCGGACGCCGCCAGCCTCCTCTACCGGCAACGACTGGCGTCGTTGGCCAAGGTCGAGGTGTTCGGGCCCTACGGCGCCTGAGGCTCACTGTGACAACGGGATTGCGGCTGGCGCGCGTCGCCCGCCGGATCAGACGTGCAGATGGTGTGATCGGACTGACGCTGACCGGCGTGGATGACACGCTGCCGTCGTGGACGCCCGGGGCCCACATCGACGTGGTGTTGCCGTCGGGGCAGTGCAGGCAGTATTCACTGTGCGGGCCGGTGACCTCCGGCGACTACGAGATCGCGGTCCGCGTCGAGCCGAACGGCCGCGGCGGTTCACGCGAGGTGCACGAGGCGCTGCGGCCCGACACCGTGGTCAAGATCAGCGCGCCGCGCAACAGATTCCCGCTGGAGCGGGCGGAGTCCTATCTGTTCGTGGCCGGCGGTATCGGCATCACGCCCCTGTTGCCCATGGTGGAGGCGGTCGACGCACTGGGACTGGACTGGCGCCTGGTGTACTGCGGACGCAGCCTGGCGACCATGCCGTTCCGCGATGAGCTGGAGATGTACGACGACCGGGTGCAGTTCTGGCCGGATGACGAACTGGGCCGGCTCGACGTGCCGGCAATCGTGAGTGCCGCAGTGGCCGCGCACCCCGGTGTGGCCATCTACACCTGCGGGCCCACTCTGCTGATCGAGGCCATGGAAACGGCAGTCCAGGCTGCCGGTGCGGCACCGCTGCGGTTCGAGCGATTCGTGTCCGCGATAGCTGGACCCGATACAAGGGCGAGCGCCCCGGCCACCGGAGGCGAGGTCCAATTGGGGCCGGACGGGCCGGTGGTCGCGGTGCGGGGGGACCAGTCGATCCTGCAGGCCGTCCTCGATGCCGGCGGCGACGTCCTGTACTCCTGTGAAGAAGGAACGTGCGGCAGTTGTCAGACGACCGTGCTCGACGGCGAGGTGGAGCACCGCGATGACCTGCTGACCGATGCCGAGCGCGCCGACCGGCAGATGCTGCTCTGTGTGTCGCGCTGCGCCAAAGGCAGGTTGGTCCTCGACATTCCCGCACCGTGAGCGGAAGGGAACATCGGAATTACACGCGCCGAGTGGCGTGTAAATGGACTGGTTCACGTACGCTGAAACCGCACGTCTTCACCCCGCCTCAACGGAGTTTTCATGACGCCTTCTTCGTCCGCTGTGCCGACTGGTACCCGGAAAGCGCCCACGGGCCCTTCCGCCGGTAGCAAGCCGACGTCGCGCAAACCCCGTAAAGCGCAGAAGTCCCGCGCGGCCGCCGACGGCGCAGACTCCCTGCCCTCTGCTGATGCCGGAACGCAGCGCGGTGTCAGCAACGCTGAACAGACGATGCTGGTGGTCGGCGCGCGCATCCGGGCCATCCGCTCCCGTCAGCAGCTGACCCTGCGTGATGTCGCCGAGCGGACCGGGGTCAGCGTGTCGATGCTCAGCATGCTCGAGCGGGGGGTGTCGACGGCGTCGGTGGGCACATTGGTGGCCGTCGCCTCGGCCCTGGGTGTGCACATGTACGACTTGTTCGCGCACCGGGACTCCGCCGACGGATCGCCGGTGACACGTCTTGCCGAGCAGACGGTGGTGCGCATGGGTGAAGGCACCACACGCCGTGTGGCACACAATGATTCGGCTGCGGGCGTGGAGCTCGCCGTCAATGAGTACGAACCCGGCGGGGCCAGTGGTCCGTCGGCCACCCATCACGACGGCCGTGAGTTCGGTGTGCTGATCTCCGGGAGGTTGACCATCGAGTTGGAGGGGGAGAGTCATGTGCTCGAACCCGGCGACGTGATCGCCTACTCCTCGGATCGGCCGCACCGGATCGCCAACACCGGGGATGAGCACGCAATCGCAGTGTGGGTTAACCTCGACGACTCATAAGTGTTTCAAACACACTTAATGACTTCGACGCTATTGAATGCTACGCTCGGTAGGTGACGGACAGTCTGAATCGTGCCGCATACGGCAGGACCAGCAATAATCGGGCTGATCGCGGATCGGCTCGACGGGTGCCAGAGCGCAGTGGCGGACGGGTCGGACAGGCGATCCGGATCCGGTTTCCATCCGGCGAAATTCGGTCAGCCTTAACTTCCTCGTCCGGTGTGAACCGGTGACGGCCGAGAACGCCGTTGTCACGGTGGCCCTGGAGCAGATCGACGTCAGCGTCGGCCGGGTCGAGGAGAATCGCGGCACCGCCCTGGCGCGCACGCGGGGCGCCTTGAGCGCCGGCGCCGATCTGGTGGTGCTCCCCGAACTCGCCATCAGTGGCTACGTCGTCGACCGCGAGTTGGCCCGGGAGATCGCCGAGCCGCTCGACGGACCCACGTCGGCCGCCTTCGTCGAGCTGGCCGGCGAGTTCGAGCGCCTGGTCGCGTACGGCTTCTGCGAACGAGACGGTGACAACATCTTCAACACCGTTGTGATCGTCGACGGTGACGGCCCGGTGCTGCACTATCGCAAGCTCCACCTGTTCGACCTGGAGAAAGGGGTGTACACCCCGGGGGATCTCGGTCTTCCGGTCGCGGACACCGCTTTTGGCCGAATCGGCGTGTGTATCTGCTACGACCTGCGGTTCGTCGAAGTCCTCCGTACGATGTCCTTGCGTGGTGCCGAGATCGTTCTCGCCCCGGCTGCCTGGGTCGGGGGGTTCGATCGGACAGTCCCCGTGGCCGGAGGGACCCGTCACGTGGATTCTGTTCTGGCACAAGCCAATCTGGATCAGGTGGCCGTCGTGGCGGTGAGCCAGGTCGCCGGGGCGGCGCGCGGCGGACCTGCCACCTTGGGCGGTTCGGTGGCCTGTGACGCATTCGGCGAGCTGCTCGCCGGACCGTTGTCCCGCACCGCCGCCGACTCGGCGACGGCCACGCTGGACCTCGAGGCAATTCGCGCCGCACGGGTGCGTGGCGAGCGCATCCGGCCACGCGAGGACCGACGTACCGACGTGTATGCCGTGACATACGAAGGGAGAACCTGGTGAAGCCGCGGCCGTTCGAGTACCACGTGCCGGCCAGTCTCGACGAAGCGCTGGACATCCTGGCCGCCGAACCCGACGACTCCAAGATCCTCGCCGGCGGCCAGAGCCTGGTGCCGATGATGAACTTCCGATTGGCCAGCCCGGCCAATCTGGTGGACATCAACCGGGTTCCCGGACTGTCCGGCATCGAGATCGTCGGTGACCGGGTGGCCATCGCGACCAGGACCCGCCACATCGAGGTCCAGCACAACTCACTGGAAGGGCCGCTGGGACTGCTGTTGCGCAAAGCGGCCGCCTATGTGGGGCACCTGCCGATCCGTACCCGCGGCACCTTCGGTGGTTCGATCGCGCACTGCGACGCCGCGTCCGAGTGGTGTCTGGTGGCCTCGCTGCTCGATGCCGAGATGACCGCGGTCAGCAAGGCGCGTGGTGAGCGGACCATCGCCGCCGCCGATTTCTTCCAGTCCATCTTCACCACTGCTCTGGAGCCCGACGAGATCCTGGTCAAGGTGTCCCTGCCCGTCCTCGATGACACCTGGAACGCGGGCATTGCGGAATTCGCGCGCCGGGCAGGGGATTTCGGGATCGTCACCACCACCGCCGCGATTCGCGTGGTCGACGACGTGATTCGGGAGGCCCGGGTCAGCATCGGCGGAGTCAGTGAAGTGCCCTTCCGCAGCGCCGCCGCCGAGCAGACACTGGTCGGCCAGCCGCTCACCGACGAACTGCTGGTGGCGGCCGCCGAAGCCACCGCCGGCGAAGTCGATCCGCCCAGCGACACGCACGGCGATGCGGACTACCGCCGCGATCTGGTCCGTGCGCTGCTGCCCCGCGCGCTGAGCAGGGCCACCTTGGTCGGCGCCTGATGGCCGCGGCACCCACTCAACCCACCACCTGGACCGGCCGGGCGCTGCCCCGGCTCGAGGATCCCGCGATAGTGCGCGGCTGGGGGCGCTACGTCGCCGACGTCGCCTCCCGCAACGAGCGCTGCGCCCATGTGCGGTTCATCCGCAGCACGGTGGCCTCCGGACGTATCGTCTCGGTGACGGCGGCGCCCGGTGTAACCGTCTTCACCGCAGAGGATCTCGCGGACGTCGCGCCCATCCGGGCGGCACTGCACCGGCCCGATTTCGTGGAGGTCGGCACCCCGATCCTGGCCACCGACGTGGTGCGGTTCGTCGGTGATCCGATCGCCTTCGTGGTGGCCGACACCGAGGCCGCCGCCGAGGACGCCGCCGAACTCGTCGACGTCGAGATCGAACCGCTGCCCGCGGTGCTCTCGGCGGTGGACGCGCTGTCCGAGGGCGCACCGCTGGTGCATGACTCCGTTCCCGAGGATCATCCCAACGCCCCCAACACCATGGTGGACGGCCGGATCACCACCCCGGGGGCCGACGACGCGTTCGCCGAAGCGGACGCCGTCGTCTCGGTGCGGGTGAGCTCCGGCCGTCAGAGTGCAATGCCGCTGGAAGCCAGAGCCGCCCACGCCGCCTACGATCGCAGCACCGGACGCACCACCCTGCACGCGACCCTGCAGATGCCGCACGTCACGCGCACCGGGATCGCTGACTGTATCGGTATGGCCGAGGACGACCTGCGGGTCATCGCCCCGGATGTGGGTGGTGGCTTCGGCGCCAAGATGACGTTGGCGCGTGAGGACGTCGCCCTGGTGTGGGCGTCGCGGCACCTGCGCCGCGACCTGGCCTGGATCGAGACCAGGGAAGAGAACTTCATGGCCTCGTGGCACAGCCGCGAGCAGGTCTACGACATCGAGGGCGCCTTCACCGCCGACGGCGAATTGCTGGCTCTGCGTGGCGATCTGATCTGTGACGTCGGTGCCTACTGCTGTTACCCGGTGACCTGGGCGGTGGAGCCGCTGATGGCACTCGCCGAGTTGCCGGGCCCGTACAAGGTGGGTGAGTACGACGTGCGCTCGCGGGCCGTCGCCACCAACAAGTGCCCGATCGCCCCGTACCGCGGTGTGTCACGGCCCATGCAGGTGCTGGCGATGGAACGTCTGATGGACCGTGCCGCCGCCCAACTGGGCCTGGACAAGGTGGAGATCCGCGACAAGAACCTGATCTCGGAGTTCCCCCACCGCGCTCCCACCGGACTGGTGCTGGACCTGGCGTCACATCGCGAAACCTTGGCCGCGGCAGCGAAACTGGCCGACCTCGACGACTTCGCGGTACGCCAGGCCAAGGCCTTGCAGGAAGGGCGCTACCTGGGTATCGGCTTCTCCTGCTTTGCCGAACGCACGGGCTACGGCACGCCCGCGTTTGCGGCCCGGTCACGTCCGTTCGGGCTCGACCCCACCAAGGCCGCGCCGGTGATCACCCCCGGGTTCGAGCGCGTCATCCTGACCATGGACCCGTCCGGGGGACTGACGCTGCGCATCGGGGCCTCCCCGCACGGTCAGGGCCTGAAAACCACTCTGGCGCAAGTGGTGTGCGACGAGCTCGGGATGCGTCCGGACCAGGTCCGGGTGATCGCCAGCGACACCGATGCCACCCCGTACGGCTGGGGGAGTTATGCCAGCCGCGCCATGGTGATCGCCGGCGGGGCCTCACTGATCGCCGCCAAGGAGCTGGCCGAGCGTATCCGCGGCCTGGCGGCCGACCGGCTCGGTGGGCTGCCCGACGACATCGTGCTCGAGGACGGCAAAGCCAGGCTCAACGGCTCGGCTCAGGCCGTCGACCTCGCCGTGATCGCGCGGGACACCTACCATTCCAGCCACCTCATCCCGGACAAGGGTGAGCCGGCGCTGGAGACCATCGGCACCTACGACCCGTCGGGTACGTTCGCCAACGCCTGCCACGTCGCCGAGGTCGAGGTGGACGCGCTCACCGGTCAGGTTGAGATCACCCGGTTCCTGGTCGCCGAGGACGCGGGCAAGTTGATCAACCCCGCCATCGTCGACGGACAGATTCACGGCGGGGTGGTCCAGGGCATCGCCAACGCACTGTTCGAAGAGCTGATCTACGACGACAGAGGCGTTCTCGTGACGACATCGCTGATGGATTTCCTGCCGCCCACCATCGCCGAAGTGCCGGACATCGAGATCGCCCACATCTACACGATGTCGCCGGCGTCGCTGACCGGAGCCAAGGGCGTGGGCGAAGGGGGCACCATCGGTGCGCCCGCCGCCATCGCCAACGCGATCAGCGACGCACTGAGCCCGCTCGGTGTCGGTGTCTTTCATCTTCCCGCCACCCCGCACCGGATCCGGACCGCGATCCGCCAGCGCCGCGACATCCAGCCTGCCCGCCACCCCGCCGACCCGCAGGAGATCACCCCATGAGTTCACTTCGCCTGTACGTCAACGGCGATCGTTACGACCTGGACGTCGAACCCCGTCGCACGCTCGCTGACGCCCTGCGCGACGACTGCGGTTTGACCGGTACCCACCTGGGCTGCGAGCACGGGGTATGCGGCGCGTGCACCGTGCTGATGGACGGACAACCCATCCGGGCCTGCTTGATGTTCGCGGTACAGGCCGAAGGTGCATCCATCCGTACCGTCGAAGGCCTGGCACCCGACGACACCACACTGCACCCCGTCCAGCAGGCGTTCTGGGACAACCACGGTCTGCAGTGCGGTTTCTGCACCCCTGGTTTCCTCACCCTGATCGCCGGGTTCCTGGAGGAGAATCCGGACGCCGACGAACACGAGATACGCGAGATGCTCTCGTCGAACCTGTGCCGTTGCACCGGATATCAGAACATCATCAAAGCCACGCTCAGCGCTCAGCGCGTGATGCGCGGAGAGGAACCCGTCGCCGACGAGACCCCGGCATGATCGGCGCCCGCGCCAGGCGCATCGAAGACCCTGTGCTGCTTCGCGGCGCGGGGCGCTTCGCCGCTGACAACCATTACGCCGGTGAACTGCACATGCGGGTGGTCCGCTCGCCGATCGCCCACGGGCGACTGGTGTCTGTCGACGTCACGGCGGCCCTGCATGTCGACGGCGTGGTGGCGGCGTGGTCCTACGCCGACATCGAGACACTGCCGGCCATCGCCTTCCGGCTGACCCCGCGACCGGAACTGCTGCCGTACCGACAGCCGGCCCTGGCAAGGCGATTCGTGCGCTATGTCGGGGAGCCGGTTGCGGTGGTGTTCGCGACGTCGGCCTACTTCGCCGAGGATGCCGCAGAGCTGGTCCAGATCGACATCGAGCCGCTGGAGGCGCGCATCGACGCCGATCTGGAGCCGCGGGTCTGGATCGACGGTGAGCAGGCCACCTGGGCCGCCGGGACGGGGCAGGAGATGCCCGAACAAGACTCGGAAGCAACCACTTTCGTCGAAGAGTACGGCGACGTCGACGCCGCGTTCGCCGGGGCCGATGCGCTGGTGGCCGCGGGCACCCACCGTGTGTTCGAGATGGACGCGCGGATCGGACGGCATTCCGGGGTGCCCATGGAGTGTCGCGGGCTGGTGGCGGCGTTCAACGAGTCCGAACAGGTGCTCGTGGTCGACGGTGCGGCCAAGGTGCCGTTCTGGAACCGTGAGGCCATTGCCGCGATATCAGGGCTGCCACCGCACCAGGTGCTGGTGCGTGAGACCCACGTTGGTGGTGGCTTCGGTCCCCGCGGCGAGCTCTACCCGGAAGACGTTCTGGTGACCGTGGCGGCCATGCGGCTGCGCCGGCCGATCAAGTGGATCGAGGACCGGCAGGAACACCTGGTGGCCACCAATCACTCTCGCGGCCAGCATCACCGGCTGCGGGCGCTGGTCCGGGTGGCCGACGGCTGGGTCGAAGCGCTCGACGCGGATTTCATCCTGGACCAGGGTGCCTACGTCCGTACCCACGGTGCCACCGTCGCATCGCTCACGGCATCGATGTTGCCGGGGCCGTATGTGATTCCGCATTTCCGGGCCACGGCGCACGTCCGCCTGACCAACAAGACCCCGGCCGGAACCTACCGGTCGCCGGGGCGTTACGAGGGCACGTTCGCCCGCGAACGCCTGATGGACAAGATCGCGCGCGAACTGTCGCTCGACCCGGCGGAGCTGCGGCGTACCAACTTCATCCCGGTCGCCGAGATGCCCTACGAACGGCCGATCCAGGCGATGGGCACCCACCTGGTGCACGATTCGGGTGACTACGAATTGCTGCTGGACAAGGTGTCGGCGAAATTCGACTTCCCGGGCATCCGCGCCGAGGTCCAGGCCAGGCGTGCCCAGGGTGAACTGGTGGGATTCGGTTTCGGCTACTTCGTCGAGAAGAGCGGTATCGGTCCCTACGAGGGTGCCCGGGTCTCCGTCGACGGCAGCGGCCTGATCACCATCAGCTGCGGCGCGTCGTCGGTGGGCCAGGGTGTGGACACCGTGCTGGCCCAGATCGTCGCCGAAACCCTGCAGGTGCCGCACGACTCGATCCGGGTGGTCCGGGGCCGCACCGACCAATTCGAGTACGGCCGTGGCGCATTCGCCACCCGGCTGGCTGTGATGGCCGGATCGGCGGCCGCCCACGCCGCAGAGGCACTGGCGGACAAGGCCCGTCGGGTGGCCGCACACCAGTTCAAGGTCAGCGTCGAAGAGACGAAGATGACCGACGGTGCCGTCACCGTCATCGAGGACCAGCAGAAGGTGCTGACCCTGGGCGAGATCGCGCTGCTGCTGGAACCGGTGCGGGCCGGCGAGATGAAGGAAGACCCCGGGCTGTCCGCCGACGGCTGGTTCCGGTCGGATCACATGACCTATCCGTACGGGCTGCACGCCGCGCTGGTCTCGATCGACCGGGGTACCGGCAACCTGTCCATCGAACGCTTCATCGTCGGTTACGACGTTGGCCGCGCGTTGAATCCGATGTTGGTGGAAGGGCAGATCGCCGGAGGCGTCGCGCAGGGTATCGGCGGCGCGGTGTACGAAGAGTTCCTCTATTCCGAGGACGGCACCCCGACCAGTACGACGTTCATGGACTATCTGATTCCGACGGTGTTGGAGGTCCCGGACGTGGAGACGCTGGTCACCGAGGATGCGCCCAGCCCGATCAATCCCTTGGGCGTCAAGGGGGCCGGCGAAGGTGGTACCACAGCCGTGGCCGCCGCCGTCGCCTCCGCCGTCGACGACGCCCTGCGACTGCCGAACAGCATCACCGCGGTGCCGATTCGGCCGGATCTCGTCCGTCGTCTGGTCAAATCCATTTCAGTGACATAGAATTTGATTCAACGTAGTTGATTTCAGGAGGCTTATATGCGGATTGTCGATCTCACCCACCCCTGGGGTATCCACACTCCCGGCTGGGTCGGGTACCCGGGTGGCAAGATGTACTACACCCAGAACTTGCAGACGAATCAGATTGTCTCGCAACGGATCGAGAGCTCGCTGCACTCCGGCACCCACCTCGACGGCCCCATGCACGGCACCGACGGCGGCCTGGACATGGCGTCGCTGCCGCTGGACAAGCTGATTCACCCCGGCGCAATCGTGGACGTCTCCGACGTGGTCAGCGACTGGGATCTCATCGAACCCGAGCACATCACCTCGAAGGTCGAGATCAAAAAGGGTGACATCCTGATCATCCACACCGGCTTCATCGACTACTACCAAGGCATGCCGCGGCAGGACCTGGTGCGCTACTTCACCATGCACCCGGGCGGCAGCATCCGGCTGGCCCGTTGGATGGCCGACATGGAAATCCGTTGGTGGGGAATCGATGCCGGCTCCGGTGATCACCCCATGAACACCACGATCCGCAACATGCGCCCTGATCTGCTCAAGAAGTTCGAAGAGCACGTCGGGATGACCTACAAGGAATTCCTGGGCGAGTACACCTATACCCACCACATGTCGGGCCGCGAGATCACCTCCGACATCTTCCCGATGCACCACCTGGCTTTCCAGGACGGCTGCATCCATGCCGAGAACGTCGGCGGTGACCTGAAGACCGTTCTCAACCAGCGCGCGATCATCGGCGCCTTCCCGTGGAAGATCGAGGGCGGCGAGGCCTGCCCGTGCCGCATCATGGCATTCTTCGACTGCGGTGCCGACGAGGTCATCGAAGGACTCGCCGGCCGCTGATCGTCGGCCGAAACTCGAAGGGCGGCATCCAATGCCAATGCAACTGAAGAACGAGTTCGAGATCGACACCGATCTGGAACACACCTGGGAGCTGCTGACCGACATCCCTCGGATCATGCCGTGCATGCCGGGTGCCGCCCTCGATGGCGTCGAGGGGGACGACTACCTCGGCAATGTGAAGATCAAGGTCGGCCCCATCGGGGCGCACTTCCGTGGGCGGGCCCGCTTCACCCACAAGGACGACGCCACCCACAGCGCGGTCATCTCGGCATCCGGGAAGGATCCCAAGGGGCAGGCCGCGGCCAACGCGCAGATCCACGCCAGGCTGGAGCCTGTCACAGCCAACCGCACCCGTGTCCTGATCGACACCGATCTGGACATCAGCGGCCGGATGGCGCAGTTCGGCCGCGGCGCCATCGCCGATGTGAGCAACCGGCTCATCGGGCAGTTCGTCACCAACCTGTCGGCACTGCTGACCGCGCCCGGCGGCGCTTCGAGCAACGGTGTTGCGGCACAGCCGGTCACGCCCTCGGCCTCGGTCGGCGGTCCCGCAGCAGCTCCGGCTTCAGCTCCCGCGGGCGATGCCGGTCTGGACGTGGTGTCCTTCGTGCTGCCGATGATCAAGGAACGCTACGGCCAGGCGCTCATCGGCGGCCTGCTCGGCTTCCTGCTCAGCTGGGTGGTGTTCGGCCGCCGGGTCGGCAAGCAGCAGCAACCCACCTTCCGTTACTTCCCGTACCCCGAGGGTCCGCGTTGGCCCAGCGACTGAGCGCTTTGACACCGGACCAGCTCACCGACGAGCAGCGGGCGGTGTACGAGGCAATCACCGGCGGTGACCGTCTCAAGGGGACCCAGCACTTCCCGGTG
This sequence comes from Mycobacterium sp. Soil_C_30, assembly GCF_057656995.1. Taxonomy (NCBI): domain Bacteria; kingdom Bacillati; phylum Actinomycetota; class Actinomycetes; order Mycobacteriales; family Mycobacteriaceae; genus Mycobacterium; species Mycobacterium sp. Soil_C_30. The sequence goes on from NZ_JBDGJH010000013.1 coordinate 127,165, forward strand.
GTCGCCCAGGACGGATCCCTGAACGGGCCGTTCGGCATCATGGTGAACGTCCCCGGGATGGGTGGCGCGCTCCAGGAACTCGGAGCCGCCATCCGCTACCGGACCAGCCTCACCGCCCGGGTCCGCGAAATCGCCATCCTGCTGGTCGCTTCCAAGTTGGGCTCGGATTTCGAATGGTGGGCCCACGAGCGGGTCGCGCGCGCGGTCGGGCTCACCGACGGCGAGCTCGAACAACTGTCGACAGGGCAGTTGGCTGCGGCGGATCCCGCCGAACAGGCGGCGGCCGATCTGAGTGTGGCGCTGCTGGACAGCGCCGCCGTCTCCGACCAGGACTACGCCCGATACGGCGAGGCGCTCGGAGTCCAGGCGATCGTCGAGCTCACCACGCTGGTGGGCTACTACCGGACGCTGGCCCAGCTGATGGCGGTGTTCGACATCGGCGTGCCCGCCGACGCCTGAGCACCACCACACCAGACAGAGGTATGTCATGACGTTGAAAATCGTTCTCGACGACAATCTTTCGCCGACCGTACAGGAAGCGGCGGACGTACCCCAGCCCGGGGCCGGGCAGGTGCGCGTGCGCGTATCCCGTGCCGGCGTCAACTTCTGGGAGGTCATGCAACGCCGCGGGCGGGTCCCGGTACCCGAGCACCGCGTGCCGGGTTCGGAAGGTGTCGGTGTCGTCGAAGCGGTGGGCGACGATGTGTCCGGACTCGTGGTCGGCCAACGCGTGGCGTGGTCCAAGGTGCCGGGCAGCTTCGCCGAGGTGGTCGTCGGTCCCGCCGCGTCCTTCGCCCGGGTGCCGGATACGGTCTCCGACGAGGTGGCCGCCGCCCTGCTGTTCCAGGGCGGCACGGCCTACTACCTGGCCCACGACGCCTGGCACCTGACCGTCGGAGACGTCGCGGTGGTGACTGCCGCCGCCGGCGGCGTCGGCGTGCTGCTGACCCAGCTGCTCACCTCCGCCGGTGTGCAGGTGATCGGTGTGGTGTCCAGTCAGGAGAAGTCCGAGGCGGCCCGCCGGGCGGGTGCCTCTCACGTCTTCACCTACCGCGAGGACCTGATCGACGAGATCCGCGGTGTGGCGCCCCAAGGGGTGGCCGTGGTGTACGACGCAGTGGGAGCCGGTGTCGCCGAACCACTTCTGGCCACTCTGCGGCCACGCGGAGCGATGGTGCTCTACGGCTCTGCCTCGGGCCAGGACGCCGATATCAGCGCCAAAGACCTGGGCCGGGCCTCGCTGTTCCTCACCCGCGCCGCAGGGCGCGACTATGCCGGTGACGCGCACGTTGCGGCCGAGCGCGCGGCACTGCTGCTGGACCTGGCGGCCCGCGGTGTGCTGCGCCCGGAGCTGGGTGCGGAATTCCCGCTGTCCGAGGTCGCGGCCGCGCTGGACGCCCTCGAATCCCGTGCCACCGTCGGCAAGCTGCTGTTGGTTCCCTGACAGTCCTGTCTGCGGTCAGGCGGTGGGGTGCAGAGCTCCCGCCCAGGCCGAGGTGATCACGTCGGCGTCGGTGACCAGCCCGAAATGCAATGACACCATCGCCGTGGCGGCCTGCTCGAGAGATTCGTTGGTGCCCCGCACCAGGTCGGCAGGAATCACCACCCGGTAGCCGATGTTCGACGCCTCGAAGGCACTGTTGAGGACACAGCAGTCGGCCATGATGCCGTTGATGACCACCGCCCGGATCCCCATCTGCCGCAACAGGAAATCGAGATCGGTCGGATAGAACGCCGAGAGGCGCTTCTTCCCGGTCACGATCTCGTCACCCGGCAGTACCTCGGTGACGAACTCCGTCCACTGCGAACCGGCCAGGGCATGCTGGTCCGCGCCGGGGATGGGGCCGGCGAACTGAGGGAAGGTGAGCCGCCAGGCACTGGAACTGGACCCCAGGACATCATCTCGCCCGGACGGACGCAGTTCCGACCGCACGTGGATGACCGGTATCCCGAGCGCGCGGGCGTCGGCGTGGAATGCGTTGATACCTTTGATGATCTCCCGGCCCCGCGGCGCTGGGCACGGGCAGTCCTCGCGCTCGGAGAGATGACCGGCATGCATGTCGATGGAGATGACGGCGGTATGGGCCGGGTCCAGATACTCCGCGAACACACCTCGGGCATCGAGATCGCGGCGCTCGCCGTTGACGTAGTGATGGTGCGTCGTCACCTCTGGTCCTCTCCCTTGGCATCGAACAGGTGCACCGCCGGCTCCGGAGTCGCTTCCCGTCGCCGTTCCAGAAACGGGCGGATACCGAAGTTCACGATGATGTTGAGGCCGATGAGCATCAGGATGCCGAGCATCATCGGTGTGGTGAGCACACTCTGCACCGCCGGTGACATCGACGCCACGATGTCCTCGGGGATCCACTGACCGCCGAGGGCGATGATGAAGGAGGTGGCCGCCACGGTGATGTTCAGGTCATCCCAGTCCACCTTCCGCAGCATCTGGACACCGCTGAAGGCGATGATGCCGAACAGCACCGTGCTGGCGGCGGACAGGACCGCACCGGACAGCCCGGCGATGAAGAGGCTGAGCTGCGGCAGGAAGGCCAGCGCCAGGGCGAAGACACCGGCCGCCATGGTGACGAACCGGCTGCCGATGCGCGTGACGCGAATGATGCCAACGTTTTCCGGATACGAAGTGGTGCCGATACCGCCGAACATCGACCCGATCGAGGTGCCGAGGAACTCGGTGAACAGGCCGCGATTGATGCGGTTGAGGCTCAGCTTCTCACCACCCCAACCCGCGACCAGCGTGTACATACCCATCGCTTCCGCGCCGGCCTGCAGGAACGCCAGGAGCATCAGGACGACCACCGGCCACGCGACGCCGAACCCGAACGGGAACAGCGACGGCACTCCGACGATCGCGGCCTGGCTGAGGTCCGGCGGCGACCACAGGCCCGTCGCCAGTGCCAGCACCGAGCCGGCGATGATGCCCCACACGATGGCGCCGCGCTTGAACAGGGTGTTGCCGCCGAACACCATGCACGCCAGGATCACCAGCACCACCACAGCGCCGACCCAGAAACTCGCCCAGCCGTAACCGGAGGTGCCCTGGACCCCGAACCAGCCCGGCAGGCCGATGCTCGCCAGCTGAGCACCGATGATGATGAACAACGTCCCGAAGACAATGGGGTCGGCCGCGAATTTCCTTATGTGGCCGAACAACCCGAGACGACCGACCGGAATGGTGAGAAGCATGAAGATGACACCGGCCACCAGCATCGAACCGAAGGCCGTGCCCAGGCCATAGGTGGCGCCGGACACCAGCAGTGCGGCGAAGAAGGCCGCAGTGGGCCCCTGCACGATGGGCAGGCGAACTATCCGGCTGGATTGCAGGATGGTGACGATGCCGGTGAGCAGGAAACAGGCCTGCACGATATGGCTGACGTCGAGGGAACTCAGTTCCAGCGCCGAGCCGAGAAGCACCGGGAAGATCCAGATTCCGGTCAGTGCCAGCAGGTGCTGGAGACCGAAGAGCCCCATCTTCGGAAGCGGGACACGATCCTGGATGCCGACGTCGAGTACCGGCCGCTCGTCCGAAGTGATTTCAGCCATACAAAAATGATTACTGCGTTGTTGAGCTACGTCAAGACTTGGTTTGTTAACAGTTCACGGGGACCGTGATGCCCGGCCGGTCTTGCGGCGTGGGTGGCCGCCGCCGGGTTTATGCTGATCACACCCAACAACGGCGACGATCTGCGGATTCCGCCGTCGCGCGCGCAGCAATCACCGCAGGCCCGGCGACCGATTCATATGCGAACTGCCCTATCTCGTGTTTTAATGCTGTTGAATAGCCGCGTGCTCACGCATCACTGCCTGGAGCGGTGCCGTGCCCTCGTCGAACGGAGACCGTGATGGGGCAACCCGAAGAGCTGTCGCGTGGACCGTGCGAGTCGCGCCCCCGCGCCGCAGGATCGGCATTCCGGCCCGCCTTCCTGGGGCCCATCGACATGCGTAACCGCTTGATCCGGGCCGGAACCGGCGAATCCATGGCCGACGCCGCCGGGCGTATCGGCAGCGATTACGTCGGATTGCACGAAGCGCTGGCTGCGGGCGGGGTGGGGCTGGCCTTCACCGGTCACATCTTCAGTCACGTCCGCGGCCGGTACGGCGCACTACAGGCCGGGCTCGACTCCGACGATGCGATCCCGGATTTCCGGCGGGTCACCGACACCGTGCACCGGCGCGGCGGTCGCATCTTCGCTCAGATCGCACACGCCGGAAGCCAGTCCATGATGTTCGAGACCGAGCCGCTGGCGCCGTCGCGCGTGGACAACGTGATGACCGGCCGCCCGGTCCGGGCGGCGACCGAAGACGAGATACAAGAAGCCATAACCGCTTTCGCGAGCGCCGCCCGCCGGGCCATGGAGGCCGGTTTCGACGGTGTGCACCTGCACGGCGCCAACGGCTACCTCATCAGCCAGTTCCGCTCGCCGCTGACCAACCGCCGAGAAGATGACTGGGGCGGTGATCAGCTGCGCCGCGACCGATTTCCGTTGGAGATCATCCGCGCGATGCGCGCGCAGATCCCCGCGGATCGAGGTTTCACGATGAAAGTCGGGCTCGCCGATCTTGTCGACCAGCGGGGCGGTCTGGAGATCCGCGACTCGGTCCCCGGTGTCGCGAGCTTCGTCGCGGCAGGCCTCGACGGTGTGGAGGTGTCGTCGAACTTGATGAGTGACTACGTGTCGGCGTCCATCCGCGGTTACATCGCCGTCACCCGGCGAAGGGCGTTGCAGGATCTGCTTTTTCACCGCCTGCACCGATCAGCAGAACCCGAGGGCTACTTTCTGCCCTTTGCCGATGCGGTCCGCAAAGGTGTCGACACCAACATCATCCTGGTCGGAGGGATGCGCACGGCGGCGATGATCGATGACGTGATCGCCTCGGGGCGGGCGGATTTCGTGTCGATGGCCCGGCCCTTCATTCGCGAACCCGACCTGGCCAGCCGGCTGTCCGACGGAGGCCAGCTCGGTGCCGCGTGCGTGTCCTGCAACATCTGTCTGATGCACGACGAGCATCACGCGTTGAAATGCTGGCGCACTCCGCGGTCCAACCTGTGGGAGCACGCCCGGTATCGGTTCTTCGGTGGGTTCAAGGGCAAGGGGTCCGGACGCAAACCGTCGGCCGCGGGCAAGGGTGAGTCGACCGGACGCTGATGTTCAGTCGCCGTGCCGGTTGACGGCCTGCGCCCACAGCGCCTCGCCGTCGAGGTGCGAATCCTGGTCCCGGATGGCCTGCGGAACCAGGATGCGGCCGGTGGAGGTCAGGTGTGTGCGCATGGCCTCGGTGGCCACCTTCGGTTGATTCGCCACGATGGCATCGATGATCGGCCGGTGTTCGGCGTCGATGTCGAACAGCGTGCGCGCCCGATCCGTGGTGGCGCCCAACAGTCGGGTCGACTCGCGCAGCGACCTGACAATCGTCCGGGCGCGGGTGTTGCCGGCCGCTTCCATGATGTGGTCGTGCAGTAACTGGTCATGGCGGGTGAAGGTGTGTTCGTCGCCGGCGGCCGCGGCGCCGTGGAGCACCTCCATGCGGTACTGCAGACGCGCCGCCAGCGCGGTGTCGCACACCGTGGCGGCGCGGTGCACTGCGGGAAGTTCCAGTGCCAACCGGATGGCGAAGATATCGGCGATCTCCCGCGGATCGGGCAGCAGGATGCGGAAGCCTTGACGGGCCTCGAAGCGAATCAACCCCACTTCTTCCAGGCGCAACAGGGCGTCGCGGACCGGCGTGCGGGATACCCCGAGGGCGTCGGCGAGTTGGTACACCGAGTACTTGACGCCGGGTCGCATCACCCCGGCATCCAGCGCTGCCCGCACCGCTTCCATCACCTGCTCGGCACGCCGGCCCTGCGCTTGGGGAAGGGGTGACAGTTGGAGCTCGGCCTCGGCCATTTCCGCACTGTAGCAAGGTGCCGCGGCGCCTAGCATGCTACAAGTGTCGTAGCATGCTAGGGATGATCAAGCCAGAAGTCCTGGGTGAGGCCCTGCGCGCTGCCGGTATCGCTGACGTACGGGTGGACGGCACCAGCAGGGCGGCCTACACGTCGGACGCGTCGCTGTACCGGGTCACCCCGACGGCGGTGGTGTTCCCGGCCGGCCATGACGAGGTCGCGGCGGTCCTCGACGTCTGCCGTCGGGAGAGCGTCCCCGTCACCGCCCGTGGCGGGGGGACATCGATCGCAGGCAACGCCGTCGGCGCCGGCGTCGTCCTCGACTTCAGCCGATACATGAACCAGGTGCTGTCCATCGATCCCGAAACGCGCACCGCCGTCGTCCAACCCGGATTGGTGCAAGCGACATTGCAGAAGGCCGCCGCCCCCTTCGGACTGCGGTTCGGGCCGGACCCGTCCTCGTTGTCGCGTTGCACCATCGGCGGCATGATCGGCAACAACGCCTGCGGATCAAGAGCTTTGGGCTACGGCCGCACCTCGGACAACGTCTCGGCGATGCGGATCCTCACCGCGAACGGCGACGACCTGCGGTTGACGTCGCGCGGGGCGGTTCAGCCCACTTCGCCCATCCTGGATGCGTTGTCGGCGGTGACACGCTCCGGGCTCGCCACGATCCGCACGGAATTCGGCACGTTCGGCCGACAGGTATCGGGTTACTCCCTGGAACACCTGTTGCCGGAGAACGGATTTGACGTAACCAGGCTGTTGGTGGGCAGTGAGGGCACGCTGGCGGTGTGCACCGAGGCGACGGTGGACCTGGTTCGCGAACCCCCACACCGCATGCTGGTGGTGCTCGGCTACCCCGACATCGCGGCGGCCGGGGATGCCACGCCGGCCATTCTGGTACACCGGCCGACCGCCTGCGAAGGCATCGACTCCCGCATCGTCGACGTGGTCCGCGAACGCAAGGGGCAGGGCGCGGTGCCGCCCCTGCCTGCCGGCGGGGCATGGGTGTTCGTCGAAGTCGTCGGCGACACCGCCGAGGAGGCCCGGCTCCGTGCCGAAGAGGCCGGAAGAACCTGTGGAGCCATCGATGCGCTGGTGGTCGAGGATCAGGCGCGGGCGGCGACGCTGTGGCGTATCCGCACCGACGGCGCCGGTCTGGCGGCGCGCAGCCCGCGGGGTCGCCCCGCCCACGCAGGCTGGGAGGACGCTGCGGTTCCCCCGGCCCGTCTCGGGGACTATCTGCGCGACTTCGATGCCTTGATGGCCGAATTCGGTGTCACCGGCATGCCCTACGGCCACTTCGGTGAGGGCTGCATGCATGTCCGGATCGACCTGCCGTTGGACCGCCCCGGCGGGTCGAAGGTGTTCCGGGACTTCATGTTTGCCGCGGCAGAGTTGGTGGCCGGTTACGGCGGATCCTTGTCAGGGGAACACGGCGACGGCCGGGCCCGCGGCGAGCTGTTGCCGCTGATGTATTCACCCGACGCGCTGGCGCTGCTGGCCGCCGTCAAACACGCCTTCGACCCCGACAACCTGCTGAACCCGGGCGTCGTGGTGGACCCGGTGCCGCTGGATGCCGATCTGCGCATCCCCGCCGCACCGGTACTGCGCCGCGACCTCGCGCTGGCCTACCGGCACGACGGCGGAGACTTCACACAGGCGGTGCACCGCTGCACCGGGGTGGGGAAGTGCCGGGCCGACAACACCGGCATCGGTGAGGTGATGTGCCCGTCGTACCAGGCCACCCGTGAAGAGAAGGACTCCACCCGCGGCAGATCCCGCGTCCTGCAGGAGATGATCAACGGGACCGAGGTGCGCGGTGGCTGGCGGTCGCCGGAAGTGCATGAGGCCCTTGACCTTTGCCTGTCCTGCAAGGGGTGCGCGTCGGACTGCCCGACGGGCGTGGACATGGCGGCCTACAAGGCCGAGGTGCTCCATCAGAGTTACCGGCGCCGCATCAGGCCGGCCTCGCACTACTCACTGGGCTGGCTACCCAGGTGGGCGAAACTGGCGAGCGTCGCGCCGCGGCTGGCGAATGCCGGTGTGCGCATTCCCGGTGTGGGGCAGGCCGCGCTCGCGGTGGCCGGTGTCGATCACCGTCGAACCATCCCCGCCTTCGCGCCGCAGAGCTTCCGGTCGTGGTTCCGGCGACAGCAATTCAGGCACACGGGGGATGAGGTGCTGCTGTTCGTCGACACCTTCACCAACTACTTCTCGCCGGACACCGGTATCGCCACCGTTCGGGTCCTGCAGGACGCCGGATACACGCCCCGACTGACCGACCGGCAGCAGTGCTGCGGTCTGACATGGATCTCCACGGGTCAGCTCGACACCGCCCGACGCAAACTGGACCGCACGCTGCAGGCGCTGGCTCCCAGCGTCGACCGTGGTGTGCCGGTGGTGGGGATCGAACCGTCCTGCACCGCTGTGCTGCGTTCGGAAGCGGTGGAACTGATCGGTGGTGCGCGCGCCGAATCGGTGAGCGCGGCCACCCGGACGCTGGCGGAATTGCTGACCGCCCGCGGGTGGGAGCCTCCCTCTCTGGAGGGCACCAGGGTGATCGCCCAGCCCCATTGCCACCACCACTCGGTCATGAGCTGGAGCCCGGACGCGCGGCTGCTGGGGGCCGCGGGTGCGGGGGTGACGCGGCTCGGCGGTTGCTGCGGCCTGGCCGGCAATTTCGGGGTGGAAAAAGGCCACTACGAGGTGTCGGTGGCGGTCGCCGAACAGCAACTGTTGCCCGCGGTGCGGTCCGCCGCCCCCGACGCGGTGGTGCTGGCCGACGGCTTCTCCTGCCGCACACAACTCGACGACCTCACCGACCGCAGCGGTACACACCTGGCGCAGCTGCTCGCCGCACGGCTGCCTACCCGGGCGAATTCACCCCACTGCTAACGTTTTCAGGACCATTGAAGTAGTTGGCGTCGCGTACTGCGGGTCTTCGTCGCACCGCGGTATGAGGAGGCACAGTGCGGGGAATGCTCGGCGGGCGAGTGCTCGTCGCGGTATCGGTCTTCGGGCTCGCCTCCTGTCTGCGGCCGGCGCTCACCGCGGTGGGGCCGCTGCTGCCCGACATCAACGCCACCACCGGCCTGAGCTACGCCAGCCTCGGCATGCTGGGCTCGTTGCCGCTGCTGCTGTTCGCGGGTGTCGCACCGTTCGGGGCGCTGGCGCTGCGGTACGGCAGCCCCGCGGTCGTGGCGCGCTGGGTGGCGCTGATCCTGGTGCTCGGCATCGTCGTGCGCTCCACCGCGGGCGTTCCCGGGCTGTGGCTGGGCACGGTGATCCTGGCCGGCGCCGTCGCGATCGGCAACGTGCTGGTTCCCGTGCTGGTGCGCCGCGACTACGCGAGCAGCGCCGCCATCGCCTCCGGCGCCAACGCGCTGGTGATGAGCGGGTTCGCGGCGCTGGGGTCGGGGCTGGCGATCGTCTTCACCGACTGGACCGGGGACTGGCGGCGCACGCTGCTGTTGTGGGCCGTCCCGCCGGCCGCGCTGGCGGTGGTGTGGTTCCTGCGCCGTGATGAACGGCCCGAGGAGTTCCTGGGGCCGCGACCCGAGCGGGCCAGTCAGCTCAAGCGACCGGTGGCGTGGGCGGTGACCGGGTTCATGGGCCTGCAGTCGCTGACCTTCTATCTGATCATCAACTGGATGCCGAGCATCGAACTCAGCCGCGGGGTGGGTGTCGAGGGCGCCGCACTGCACCTGCTGGTGTACCAATTGCTGGGCGCGCCGTTCGGATTGGTGGTCAGCTGGTGGCTGCACCGGACAGGCCGCTACGTCCTGGTGACCGTGGTGACGAGCCTGCCGATGCTGATCGGCGCGGTGGGCCTGCTGGTCACCGACGGCAGCGCCCTGCCGTGGCTGATCATCGCCGCGCCAGGCAGCGCGGGCGCCTTGTCGGTGGCGTTTCTGCTCATGGCCTACCACGCCGCCGACGCCAGGGAAGCCGCCGGCCTGTCCGCGATGGCCAACGCCGGCGGTTACCTGCTGGCGGCCACCGGACCCTTCACGGCGGGCCTGCTGCACGAGTGGACGTCATCCTGGACACCCGCGTTGGTCCTGCTCGTCGTCGCCGCCGCGCTGCAGGTGGCCGTCGCGGTGCCGGCCTCCAGGTCGTCCCGGACTTCCGGATGAGGAGGCCGCGCCTCAGCGGGGACTCGTGCCGTTGCCGCGGGGCTTGAGCGTCCACGCCGGAACCCAGTGCGTCACGGGCTTGCGGCGCGAGCCGTAGACCACCTCGTAGGTCACCAGGCCCCACCAGTCGCCCTGTTCGCACAGCCCCCAGCAGCTCAGCTGGCCCTCGACGACCTTGTGCATCTGCAGACCGTGCGGGTGATAGCGGCCGTCACGGTGAGGCTGGCGCGGGAACAGCACCGTCAGGTCCACGAGCACCGTGATCGGCGGCTGCACCCGTCGAAACGGCTCCCGTAGCGGCTGACCGTTGTAACCGATCGACGGCAGCTTTCCCACTGTTCGATCATACGTTCGAACGATGGTGGCAACCAGTGGACGCCGAGCGCGCGGATTTGTACGTCTGAGGCTGGCGTGTTCCGTACAGACACGCTCGCTCGCGGGTGGGTGGGGGTGGTGCGCTTCGGGTTGGTCAGCTGCCCTCGAACTGATTGCGTCCCAGGTTGTCGACGAATCTCGGCCCGAGCAGGTCCAGCTCGCTCAGGTAGTCCTCGGCCCAGGAGCTGTACGGGTGGTGCGCCAGATGGTCGTTGCGGAACCGGTCGTCCTCGGACACCTCGGTGGTGCAGAACGAGGGGATGGCCAGATCGAGCACCGGCCCGTCACGTTCGACCTCGGCCAGCAGTAGCGGCGCGTTGCCCCCCAGGAACCGGTCGATGACCCAGCCGTCTTCGCCCAGCCAGACCGATGACCTGATCTTGACGATGACATGCTCGGCACGCGAGACGATCTGGCCCGCCACCAGTGGGTCGAGATCACGCTCGGCTTCGTAGCGGGTGCCGCCTGCGGCGGGACCCTTGGCCGTCATGGTGCCGATGGTGTCTTGCTCGCCCAGCGCGGCGACGAGCTCGGCGGGCGAGACATTGACCTCGGCGGGGGCCGGGCCTTGCAGTCGCACGCGCACCGCGTAGCCGTCCGCGGCGAACAGATAGGCCTGCGCGATCAGCAGGGGGCTGGGGTCGGACGCCGCCACCGGCGGCATCTCGCGGAGGAAGAACTTGCGCTCGAACTCGAAGTCACCAGGGGTGGAGTCGGACATCTGGCGACGTTATCCCGACTGACGGCCGTCACAGTGGGCATGCGGTCCGTGTCCTGGTGGCGAAGAATCCGAAAAATTCCTAGAGTTGAGCGGAACAGACTCAACCTTGACTGCGTTGTGCAAGGCGACAAGCATTTCAAGGGCCCTCCGTGCGGCCCTGTTGTACATGGAAAGGGAGGTGTCGTGGACTCGTTCAACCCGACCACGAAAACCCAGGCGGCGCTGACGTCGGCGTTGCAGGCGGCCACCGCCGCCGGTAACCCGGAGATCCGTCCCGCCCATCTGTTGATGGCGTTGCTGACGCAGAACGACGGCATCGCCGCCCCGCTGCTGGAAGCGGTCGGAGTTGATCCCGCGACTGTCCGTGCGGAAGGCCAACGTCTGGTCGACCGGCTCCCCAGCGTCAGCGGCGCCAATTCGACGCCGCAGCTGTCCCGTGAATCGCTGGCGGCCATCACCGCCGCCCAGCAGCTGGCCACCGAGATGGACGACGAATACGTCTCCACCGAGCACCTGCTCGTCGGCCTGGCCACCGGAGACAGTGACACGGCCAAACTGCTGACTGGTGCCGGTGCGTCGCCGCAGGCTCTGCGCGACGCGTTCGTCAAGGTCCGCGGCAGTGCCCGCGTCACCAGCCCCGACCCCGAAGGCACGTACCAGGCGCTGGAGAAGTACTCCACCGACCTGACCGCCGCCGCGCGCGAGGGCAAGCTGGACCCGGTCATCGGCCGCGACAACGAGATTCGTCGAGTGGTGCAGGTGCTGAGTCGCCGCACCAAGAACAACCCCGTGCTCATCGGTGAGCCCGGCGTCGGCAAGACCGCCATCGTCGAAGGCCTGGCCCAGCGCATCATCGCCGGCGACGTCCCGGAGAGCCTGCGCGACAAGACCGTGGTCTCCCTCGATCTGGGTTCCATGGTCGCCGGGGCGAAGTACCGCGGTGAGTTCGAGGAACGGCTCAAGGCCGTCCTCGACGACATCAAGAACTCGGCCGGTCAGGTCATCACGTTCATCGACGAACTGCACACCATCGTCGGAGCCGGTGCCACCGGCGAGTCGGCGATGGATGCCGGCAACATGATCAAGCCCATGCTCGCCCGCGGCGAGCTGCGACTGGTCGGTGCCACCACACTCGACGAGTACCGCAAGTACATCGAGAAGGACGCCGCCCTGGAGCGCCGGTTCCAGCAGGTGCTGGTGGGTGAGCCTTCGGTGGAGGACACCGTGGGCATCCTGCGTGGCCTCAAGGACCGCTACGAGGTGCACCACGGCGTGCGCATCACCGACTCCGCGCTGGTGGCCGCGGCCACGCTCAGTGACCGCTACATCACCAGCCGGTTCCTGCCGGACAAGGCCATCGACCTGGTGGACGAGTCGGCGTCGCGGCTGCGCATGGAAATCGATTCGCGCCCAGTCGAAATCGACGAAGTGGAGCGGCTGGTCCGTCGCCTCGAGATCGAGGAGATGGCGCTGGCCAAGGAGGAAGACGCGGCCTCGAAGGACCGTCTGGAGAAGCTGCGCGCCGAGCTGGCCGACCACAAGGAGAAGCTGGCGGAGCTGACCACCCGGTGGCAGAACGAGAAGGGCGCCATCGACGTGGTGCGCGACCTCAAGGAGCAACTGGACACGCTGCGCGGTGAGGCCGACCGGGCCGAACGCGACGGTGACCTGGCCAAGGCCGCCGAGCTGCGGTACGGCCGCATCCCCGAAGTCGAGAAGAAGCTCGACGCGGTGCTGCCCGCCGCCGAGGCCCGCGAGAACGTCATGCTCAAAGAAGAAGTGGGGCCCGACGACATCGCCGAGGTGGTCGAGGCATGGACCGGGATCCCAGCCGGCCGCATGCTCGAAGGCGAGACCGCCAAGCTGCTCCGCATGGAGGAGGAGCTGGGCAAGCGCGTGGTCGGGCAGCGCAAGGCCGTGCAAGCCGTCTCGGACGCCGTGCGGCGGAGCCGGGCCGGCGTTGCCGATCCCAACCGGCCCACCGGTTCGTTCCTGTTCCTCGGTCCGACCGGCGTCGGTAAGACCGAGCTGGCAAAAGCGTTGGCGGACTTCCTGTTCGACGACGAGCGGGCGATGGTTCGCATCGACATGAGCGAGTACGGCGAGAAGCACTCGGTGGCCCGCCTGGTCGGTGCGCCTCCCGGCTACATCGGCTACGACCAGGGTGGCCAGCTCACCGAGGCGGTGCGGCGACGCCCGTACACGGTGGTGCTGTTCGACGAAGTGGAGAAGGCCCACCCGGACGTGTTCGACGTGCTGCTGCAGGTGCTCGACGAGGGCAGGCTGACCGACGGCCAGGGCCGCACGGTCGACTTCCGCAACACCATCCTGATCCTGACGTCCAACCTGGGTTCGGGTGGCACCGAGGAGCAGGTGATGGCGGCGGTCCGGGCGGCATTCAAGCCGGAGTTCATCAACCGTCTCGACGACGTGCTGATCTTCGACGCCCTCAACCCCGAGGAACTGGTCCAGATCGTCGACATCCAGCTGCAGCAGCTGCAGAAGCGGCTGGCGCAGCGCCGGCTCGAGCTGCAGGTGTCGCTGCCGGCCAAGAAGTGGCTGGCCGAGCGTGGGTTCGACCCGCTCTACGGCGCCCGGCCGCTGCGCCGGCTCGTCCAGCAGGCCATCGGCGACCAGTTGGCGAAGATGCTGCTGGCCGGTGAGGTGCACGACGGTGACGTGGTGCCGGTCAATGTCACGGCCGACGGCGACGGCCTGATCCTCGGCTAGGTCCGGGCTCGGCAGACACAAACTCGCACTCACAAGGCGCTGAGCATGCGAGTTTGTGTCTGTCCGCGCCCGAAGGTGACCGAGCTGTTATTCGTTCGAGTTCGGGCAACACGGCCCCCACCCAGTAGGCTGGGGGCAATGGTCCCGCTCTGGTTCACGCTGTCCGCACTCTGTTTCGTGGGTGCGGCGGTTTTGCTGTACGTCGATCAAGATCGACGTCGCGGGCTCGGTCGTCGCCGGAAGTCGTGGGCCCGGTCCCATGGCTTCGACTTCGAGCCGGAGTCCGCTGACATCCTCAAGCGCTGGAAGCGCGGTGTGATGTCCACAGTCGGTGACGTCACCGCACGCAATGTCGTGCTGGGACAGATCCGCGGTGAAGCCGTCTTCATCTTCGACCTCGAGGACGTCGCCACCGTCATCGCGTTGCACCGCAAGGTGGGCACCAACGTGGTGATGGATCTGCGACTCAAGGGCCTCAAAGAGCCCCGCGAGGACGACATGTGGCTGCTCGGTGCCATCGGCCCGCGGATGGTGTACTCCACCAATCTCGACGCTGCGCGACGCGCCTGTGACCGCCGGATGGTGACATTCGCCCACACCGCGCCCGATTGCGCCGAGATCATGTGGAACGAGCAGAACTGGACCCTGGTGTCCATGCCGATCAGCAGCACCCGCGCCCAGTGGGACGAGGGGCTTCGCACGGTGCGCCAGTTCAACGACCTGTTGCGGGTCCTGCCGCCGATTCCGCAGCAGGCCGCCCTGGCCGGAAACCCACGGCGGAACGCGGCCCCCGGTCGCCCGCTGGCGCCGGCCCGGCCGGGTGAACTGCCGCCCGCCCGCTCCGACGGGCCCACCATCAGCCCGGAGCTCACCCGCCGGGAGGCGCCGCCGGCCGAACCTGCCCGGCGTCCACTGCCGCGCACCGGGCGTCAAGCACCGCATTATCAGCGCTAGCTAGGGTTGTCGGGTGGCTACCGGTACACACCCCAGCCCGCCCACCGCACTGATCACCGGGCCCACCTCGGGTCTGGGTGAAGGGTATGCGCGCCGGCTCGCCTCTGATGGATACGACCTGGTTCTCGTCGCCCGCGATGTGGACCGGCTCAACGCACTGGCCGCCGACCTGCGTGCGCGGCACGGCCGCGGGGTCGAGGTGCTGCCCGCCGATCTGGCGGTCGCCGAGGATCGCCAGGCCGTGGCCCAGCGACTGGCGTCCGGGGTCCGGGTGCTGGTGAACAACGCCGGGTTCGGAACATCGGGGGAGTTCTTCACCGCCGACCCCACGCTGCTGCAAGCGCAGCTGGACGTCAACGTGACAGCGGTTCTGCAGCTCACCCGGGCCGCCTTACCCGCCATGATCGCCGCCGGTGAAGGCACGGTGATCAACATCGCGAGTGTCGCCGGCCTGGTGTCCGGGCGCGGCTCCACCTACTCGGCATCCAAGGCGTGGGTGGTGTCCTTCACCGAGGGGCTCGCGGGCGGACTGTCGGGCACCGGCGTCTCCATCCACGCGGTGTGCCCCGGGTTCGTGCGCACCGAGTTCCATCAACGGGCCGGGATCAGCATGGCCGGTACGCCGGCCCTGCTGTGGCTCTCCGTCGAGGACGTGGTGCGAGACAGCCTGGCGGCCGTCGGCAGAGGCACCGTGGTGATCGTCCCGGGCTGGCAGTACAAGATACTGACCACTGTGGGCCGACTGGCACCGCGCAACATGGTCCGGGCCTTGGCCACCACCTTCGGCAAGGGCCGGGGACGAACGTGACAGGAGACAGCACAGCCGTGACAGCACCTGCGATGACCGAAGCCGACCGGGCAGAACTCGCCGGACTGGTACGCGACCTGGCGGTGGTGCGGGGCCGGGTCGTCTTGTCCTCGGGCAAGGAGTCGGACTACTACGTCGACCTGCGCCGCGCCACGCTGCATCACCGGGCGTCACGGTTGATCGGCTCCCTGATGCGCGAACTGACCAGCGACTGGGAGTACGCCGGCGTCGGTGGCCTCACCTTGGGAGCCGACCCGGTGGCCACCGCGATCATGCACGCCGCCGGGCGGCCCATCGATGCCTTCGTGGTGCGCAAGTCCGCGAAAACCCACGGGATGCAGAAGCTCATCGAAGGTTTCGACGTCGCCGGCCAGCAGGTGCTGGTGGTCGAGGACACCAGCACCACCGGGGCATCGCCGCTGTCCGCGGTGCGGGCCGTCCGGGAAGCCGGCGGCGTGGTGGTCGGGGTGGCCACGGTGGTGGACCGCGCCACCGGCGCGGCAGAGATCATCGAGGCCGAAGGGGTGCCGTATCGCAGTGCACTCGGGCTCGGCGATCTGGGGCTGGGATGAGCGACGCGGACGGCCGGTCCAGCTGACTTGATGGCCAAGTACCGGGTCGACGATGTCGACCATGATTACCGCAGGCCCCGCGGCCGCGCCGGGGCGGACGTCGAGCACGATGACATCGACGACATCGACGAATCGCTGTGGGATGACGTCGTCGACGTCGTCTGCGTCGGCCGGGGGCGCCTCGGTGAGGCGGTCGCGGCCGCTGCCCGCAGGGTCGGCCTGGAGGTGCTGGTGTCCGATCGGCCCGACACCGCCACGAGTGACGCCGAGCACCTCGACGGGCTACTCGGGGTCACCGACGAGCAGACGGTGGCCTATCTGCGAGCGCTGACCGAGGACTTCGGCCCGTTGGCCGAGACCCATTCCGGCATCCCGACGCGCGTTGTGGGCGAGCCGCTGCGCCCAGCGGCGCGGCGGGCCCGGCTCGAGACGTTTTACGGTGCCGCACTTCGGGATTGGGGTACGGCGTGTGTGTCGTCGCCCTACGGATTGCTGTACACCCGCGTGGTCGACCCCATTCTCTCGGTGCCCTACGCGGGGACCGGCGGTTCCATCGCGGCGACGGTGCTGGACTCCATCGACCTCGATCCGGAACTCCCGGAAGACAGCGTGGAGCACTGGCTGTCGGCGACCGCGCAGGGTGACCAGGCTGCGACCGCGGACACGTTCACGCGGTTGTTGTTCGACGACGCTGTGGTGGTGGGGGCGGTCCTGGAGTCACCCGACGGCGAGCGCACCGTCCGGGCCCGGCACGGGGTGATGCTGCCTCTGCGTGACGGAGTCAGCGCGTCTGCGCACGGCGCCGGCCTGAATCTGCGCGAAACCGCCGAGGTGGCACTGGTTTCCCGCACCGCGAGCAGATTCGCCCGGCTGGAGTTCCTGGTTCGCGAGTCGCCCTGATCAGGGTGACACCGGGGCCGGCGTCGGGATGGGAGCCGGTATCCGCTTCTGGGCGAACATGGCCTCCATGGCCGGACCCACCAGCGGCCGTGACAGCAGATAACCCTGTGCCCTGTTGCAGCCATGCTGCACCAGGGTGCGGGCTGCGGCTTCGGTTTCCACTCCTTCGGCCACCAACTGCAGGTCGAAAGCTTCGGCCAGTGCGATGACAGCGCGCACGATCGCCAGATCGCCTGCGCTGCTGCCCAAGTCGTGCACAAAACTCTTGTCGATCTTCAGGGTGTCCACCGGCAGCGACTTCAAGTGCGACAGCACGCTGTAGCCGGTCCCGAAATCGTCGATGGCGATCTGGACGCCGACCGCCTTGAGGGCGGCCAAAGTGATCCGGGTGGTTTCGATGTCTTGTACGACAACACTTTCGGTGATCTCCAGGCATACCGACTCGCCCGCGAGCCCGAACTCGTCCAGAATGTCGGCCACCGCCTCGGCGAACCCCTCGGCTACCAGCTGGACCGGTGAGACATTGAGCCGCAGAACGGCATCGAGCCCGACGCCGCGGGAGCGCCACTGTCCGAACTCGGCGCACGCGGCGCGCATCACCCAGCGTCCCAGCTCACCGGCGAGGTTGATCGACTCGGCGACCGCGATGAACGAATCCGGGTACAGCAGTCCGCGGGTCGGATGCTGCCACCGCACCAGGGCTTCGGCGGCCAGCACCTCGCCGGTGCGCATGTCGATCTCGGGCAGATAGTGCAGCACCAGCGCGTCGCTGTCGATGACGCCCTGCAGGTGCAGTTCGATGTCGTTGCGGAAGGCGGTCTTGAGTGACATGTCCTCGGAGAACACCGCGATCTTGTTGCCGCCGGCGTTCTTGGCGGTCAGCACCGCCTGGTCGGCCTTGCGGAGCAGATCCGAGGCGCTGTCGCGGCCCGGTTCACCCAGTGCGACGCCCACACTGACTGTGCGCGTGAGCATTTCGCCGTCAATGGCGACGCGTTCCCGAAGCGCAGCCTGCATGCGCTGGGCCAGTGCCTCGCCGTCGCCGACATCGGTGGGGACCGTCGGTACCACCACGAACTCGTCACCGCCGAGGCGCGCGATCAGACTGTCCGAGCCGGCCTTGGCGCGCAACCGTTCGGCGAAGATGCGGATGAACCAGTCACCGGCGTTGTGGCCGAGGTAGTCGTTGACGGCTTTGAGCCGGTCCAGGTCCAGGAACAGGACAGCGACGGGCCCCGGTTGGCCGGCCTTGAGTCGGTGCTCGAGGTGGGAGATCAGTGCGCGCCGGTTGTAGACGCCGGTCAGGTCGTCATGATCAGCCAGATACCGGAGCTGTTCTTCGGCGAGGATGCGTGCCTGGACCTGGGCGAACAGTGACGCGATGGCCTTGAGTGCGTTGAGTTCCTCCGAGCCCCACTCGCGGTCGCCGAACTTGATGAAACCCATTGCCCCAGTGGTGACGTCACCGGACAGCAGAGGGACGAAGGCGCCGGAGGTGGCGACCACGCCGCTGCTTTCCTCGATCTTCTTCTGATAGTCGTCGGTGGCCGGGGTGGGCCGGATGACCAGCGGCTCCTTGGCGTGCTCGGCGAAGGCGAAGACAGGGTCGGCGTCGGCGAAGTAGACCACCGCAATGGGATCGGGATCGGGAATGAACGGGCGCGGCGGCCATTCCGCGATCAGCTTGGTCGCACGGATCTCGTGGTCGTTGTACCGGAGGAAACTCACATCGACACCGAGGTATTCGACCAAGTGCTCGAGCACCTGTGTACTCAGCTCGACGTGGGTCTCAGCGTCGGCCGCCATCAGTCGCGTGGCGACTGATGTCACGAGGAGATCCAAGCGCCTCGACATACCGTTACGCCTCAACCATTTTCCTAGTGTAGGCCTCGCGCCGGCTCCGGATGGGTGCGCGTGTCGTATCCGACAGACGCAACATCAGCGCATGGCGTGCACCCGCAGTATCGGTCAGTTCGTTGAATGCAACTTGCAGTTCCCGCAATTCGGGGGCGAAGCGGGGCGACAGCCCGGTGAGATCGTCCTCGTCATGTGCGTACAAGAACACCGGCGAGATCGGTTGCACTCCGAATCCTTGCTGCTGAGCGGCAATCCACACCGCTTCGGTGGCGGCGCCGCCGCGGGCGTAGTCGGTCAGTGTGTCGCCCTCGAAGATCACCAGCGCCAACGCCGAACTCGAGACCACCCGGTCGTAGGTGTCGTCCCCGAGTGATCGACCGGCGTCCCAGTCCGCCAAGGACGCCATGACGTCGGGACGGCGCAGCACATCCAGCAGCACCAGGTCATTGCGTTCGATACCGAGGCTGCTGACGTCAATGCCGGTGTCCGGATCGGGATCACCGGGCCAGCGCAGCTCCGAGATCATCTCCCGATGCAGCTCAGCGGTCAGATAGCGAACCCGATCGGCGGCGGCGAGGATCGTGGCGAGCGAGTCGATGGTCGGCCGGTCGGCGATCAACTGCAGCGCGGCGCCCTCACCGTCGGCCGCCGCTTGCAATACGCGGGTGAGTTCGGGCGACGGCGTCTGCGGAGTGCCGAGATGGCGGTTCGTGCCGCGCCCGAGCATGGCTTCATAGAGCGACGCGAGGTCCTCGGTCTCGCCGTCGGTGAGCCGGACGGTGGCCCGTAACGGGGAGCCGTCGGCCTCGGGCGGGAGTTCCGTCACGGTGACCTCGGCACGCCGGTGTACTGCCGCCGCGGCGACACGGGCGTTGAACACCGCCGCGCCCAGCGCCACCGCACTGGCGCGGTAGCCGACGTCCATCCTCGAGGTCCGTTCGGGCACCAGGTGCACTGTCACGGTGTCGGCGGTGGTGCTGATCCGCCACGGCTGCGTATTGCCGCCTGAGGGCGCCCGCACGGCCGCAGCGGCGACGATCTCAGCGGGAGAGGCGCCGCCGGCTTCGGCGACGGCCTCGGTGGCCACCAGATCCCGCGGCGGCAGTGGCTGATCCAGGTCATCGAGGGCGGCGCTGACGTCGATGCGCGACCGCCCGGACTGCAGGGGCTCGCCGAGCCCGATGCGGCGCACCCCCTCGACAACCGAGGTGGCGCCCAGGATCACTTCGCCCGCGAGCTGCGGCCACGTGGTCAGCGTGGAGTTCACCTCGAGCATCGACGCGGCCCCGCGTGCCGACGAGTGCGCCACGTCGATGAACCGGAGCATGTGGGGAATCTTGTCACGTGTCGACAAGCCGGCCATCTGGGCCGAATCGATACCGCGCAGGAGCCCGTGCAGGATCGGGCGATCCGGCTCGAGATCGAAGCGCTCCACGTCGATCAGGCCCCGGTCTCCGGTCGACATCAGTACGGGCAGTTTCCGTTCCCGCGCAGCCTCCCGAATGACGACTTTCATGTCCAGGGAGTCGCACTCGTCGATCACGATGTCCAGACCCTCGAAGAACCGGTCCACCGACTCGGTGCTCAGCCCGTGGGTATCCGCTTCCACCTGCAGGTAAGGGTTCAGCTCGGCGATCCTGCGGGCGGCGATGACGGCCTTGTTGAGACCGAGATCGAGCACTGTCGCAGGCACCCGGTTCAGGTTCGAGAGCTCGAGTTCGTCGAAGTCCGCGAGCCGGAGCCGGCCGACCACACCCTGTAGCGCGAGGGTGTGCGCAATGACGTGGCCGACGCTCAGACCCACGACGCCGATGGTCAGCTGCCCCAGCCTGGCCTGCTCGGCGGCGGTGATCATGTTGCGGTTCCGGTCGAGCCGCAGCGCGGCGAACGATCGCGGCCCCAGAACTCCGACGACGGTGCGCCGCCACGGGTAGTACGCCCACCGGTGCGGCTCCTCGAAGAGCTCAGCGGGCACGGCGGGACGCAACCGGCCCAGCGTGTCGCGCTGCTGCGCGAGAGTGTCGAGGACCTCGACCGCGGGGTCGGCACGAAGTTGCTCGAGCACACCTCGATGCTCGGGGTCCCTCTCGTCGAGAAGCGTTGCCCTGTGCGCTCCGCCAGGGGTGTCGTCCACGCCTGCGGGTCGGCTCACAGGCGTGCACCGGCGGAGGTCGCTGGCAACTCGTGCAATCCATAGGTCACCGGGGCAAGGTACGCCGCCTCGGTGAGCACCTTGGCCAACTGGTTGGGTTGGGCGTGGTTGGCGTAGGTGCGGCGGTCCCAGAACATGATCTTGGTCCGGTACCGTTCGTCGGGGTACGGGGTCGCCGGGATCCGGGACACCACCACCCCTCCGGAGGAGCGCCAGCGGTCGAGGACGTGGGCGGCAGCGGTGGCCATGATGAACTGAATATCAAGTACTGCCATGGTGTGCATCGCGGTACGGGCCAAAGTGGTCGTCACGGCGCGGCTCCGATCCGGGTCGTCGGACACCCACGCGGTCTTCATCTCCGAGAGTCCGAACGGGATGCGGTCGTTGATCATCTTGCGCACGGTGCCCTGTCCGGGCTGGCCCTCCCATTCCAGCACGGCATGGGATTGATCAGCGTTACGGTAGGGTTCCTTGGCCCTGACACCGCCGACAACTTTGCCCGATCCGTCGATCGCGGCAAAGAACAGGGCGGTGCCGGTACCATCTGCGATCTCGTCCCAGTCCAGTGCGGCATCGGCGCCGTATTTGTGGTAGCTGCGCTGTGCGCCGGTTAGGTATTCTGCCCACAAATTCTGCTCGCTCTGAGGTTGCGACATCACTATCGTGCAGTCGGTATCGCTGTCGTACCAACTCGCACTGGCCGGCATGTGCAGAGTTTGGGTAACGGCGTCCTGATGCGGAATGGTCACGGTGCTTCCGTTTCTGTCGGGCTTGGAGCCGGGCGTTTGCCACGGCCTTATTCGGTTTGCGCGTCCCCCCGACGTGCTAATCAGCACTCCTAATTATCGCCCGGTATGGGGCGATTTTCCGACTGTTAGCCCAGTTCAGACGCCTTTCCGCAAGTCGGGGGCGTGCGACTGCGGACTGATCGTGTCCGTTACCGTGTGTTTGCCATCCGAACTCGTCAGTAGGTGTTTGAGAACGGTTGGGTACAGCAACTGGCGCGTCCTGAATTCAAAATTTGCGGGATCGTCAGAAAGCATGCAATGCTGGCTTGCGTTTCGGGGTTCAGGTGGGGTTGCATTCACTGCCGGATCGATGCCAAGCGGTCCAACGCCCGACCCCTTGAATTCATCGATTGGAAGTGCGCTGGACTCTATTCCCGAACCGGTTGCCGGTCATAGCGCGCCACGGCCGGATGTTTGCGCCCAAGAAGATCGAGGAGCGCCCCGGTGTTTGCTCAGGGAAGCCTTGCCGAACCGCCGCGGGGGTGTGGACGCTGCGGTTCGGGGACGTCGTCGCTGACATCTAGCGAATAACGCGGCGCTTGGCGGCGGCATCGGTCGATGGGCGAGCACCGTACAGTGCAACGGAGTTCCCGTCCACCGAACACCTGTAGCTGGAGCTGATGTGCACCTCCCACGAGTCCTGCGCCACCGCCTCGCACTCGCGGTGGTGGTCGTGCTCCTCCTGGCGGGCTGCGGTGACAGTGCAGCCAGTACCGCGCCCTACGGCGCGGGCGAGGCGCGTATCGGCGAGTCACTGGCGGTGCTGGGCTGGAACATGTCGGTGGCGAACCTGCGTTTCGAGGCCGATCACGTTCTCATCGACGTCGACGCCGTTCCCACCGACACCGCTGCCCCGCATGCGGCACCCCAGGACATCCGGTTCGGGTTGTACGGCGCGCTCGTCCACCCCATCGAAGCCGCCGGCCTGGGCAGCTGCGACGCGGTGCTCGACGCCGCCACACCGTTGTCGCTGCGCGAACCCGACCACCTTTCCGGCACCGTCTGCCTGGGCCCGATCCGCGACCAGGCGCAGGTGCGTGGCGTGTACGCCTATTCACCCGCAGAGCGCCTACCGGGAACGGCCGCGGCCTACGCCGCGGCATTCCCGGTGGGCTTGCCGCCCACCAACGCCGCCGACACCGGGCTGACCGTGAGCACGACGAGCGTCGAGGCATGGCGCGCCGACGGAGTACCGCTCACCCCCGAGTCGCTGGGTGATCCGGCGGCGTTCTCGGGGGACGGCTACATGCTGCTGGGTCTGCAGATCGACGCCGTCGCCCAGCAGTACCGCGACGACTCGGCACGCCGGGGCGGACCGATGATGGTGATCGTGGCACCGACGCGACCACCACCCGGCGTCAACGCGGCCTGCTCCACCTACGGCGCCGCACTGCTGGTCCTTCCGGACGCCTCCTTGAACTCCGTGCACATGGCTGCCTCGTTGTGCACCCAGGGCGAGATCAATGCCGCGCTGCTGTACGCGACGGTCTCGGTGGTGGGCACACGAGCCGCGGTGTGGACCGAATGACCGGACCCGGGCCCACCGAGTGGGGAACGGGCACCACCGGCGTGGGCCCGTGGGAAGGACCTTGGCCCCAGGACCCGCGGTACGACCCCGACCTGCTGCGCGACGGTGACACCCGCAACGTCGTAGATGCCTACCGGTACTGGACCCGGGAAGCGATCGTCGCCGACATCGACACCCGGCGTCACCCCTTCCACATCGCCATCGAGAACTTCGGCAGTGACGCCAACATCGGCGGGGTGGTGCGCACCGCCAACGCGTTCGCCGTCGACACCGTCCACATCGTCGGCCGTCGCCGGTGGAACAGACGGGGCGCGATGGTGACCGACCGCTACCAGCGATTGCAGCATCACGACACCACCGCCGAACTCCTGGCGTTCGCCGCGGATGCCGATCTGACCGTTGTCGCCGTCGACAACGTCCCGGGCGCCACCCGGCTCGAGACCGCCGAGCTGCCCCGGCGCTGTCTGCTGGTGTTCGGCCAGGAAGGCCCCGGTATCACCGACGCGGCCAGCCAGGGCGCCGAGCAGGTGGTGTCCATCGCCCAGTTCGGGTCGACCCGCAGCATCAACGCCTCCGTGGCCGCCGGCATCGCGATGCACGCCTGGATCCGCCGTTGGGGTGACCTCGACGCCGCCTGGTAAGGAAAGATCGAGGCTCATGGGTGCAAAAAACGATGAGGTCTGGGCCAATCGTGCAGCCTCAGCCGAAACCGCGGTCACCACCCGTCATCTCAAGAAACTCTGGGGCCTGCCGGGCACCCAACTCGGGGTGGTCGCCTGGCCCCCGACCTCACGGGACACCCGCTTTCTCACCTGGCATTACTGGTGGCAGGCCCACCTGCTGGACTGCCTGGTCGACGCCCAGGTGCGCGACCCCCAGCCGGACCGTGTCACCCGGATCAGCCGCCAGATCCGCACGCACCGGCTGCGCAACAACCTGGCCTGGACCAACGACTACTACGACGACATGGCCTGGCTGGCGCTGGCGCTGGAGCGCGCCGGCAGGCTGGTCGGCGTTGCCAAACCCAAGGCGCTGGAGAAGTTGGCCGACCAGTTCCTGAAGGCCTGGGTGCCCGAGGACGGCGGCGGCATCCCCTGGCGCAAACAGGACCAGTTCTTCAACGCACCCGCCAACGGCCCCGCCGGAATCTTCCTGGCGCGCTACCTGACTTCTCACGGGGACCGGCTGCGGCGCGCGCAGCAGATGGCCGACTGGATCGACGCGACGCTGATCGACCCCGAGACCAACCTGGTGTTCGACGGCATCAAGGCCGGGTCGCTGGTGCGGGCGCAGTACACCTACTGCCAAGGGGTGGTGGTCGGTTTGGAGACCGAACTGGCGGTGCGCACGCAGGACCCGCGCCACGGGGAACGGGTGCGCCGGTTGATCGCGGCGATCGACACCCACATGACCGCCGACGGAGTACTCAAAGGCGCCGGCGGCGGTGACGGTGGGCTGTTCCACGGGGTGACCGCGCGCTACCTGGCGCTGGCGGCCACCGCGCTGACCGATCAGGAGGCGGCCGACCAAGCCCGCGCACTGGTGCTGCGCTCGGCGGAGTCGGCGTGGGACAACCGCCAGACGGTCGACGGCCTGCCGCTGTTCGGTAGCTGGTGGGACCGGGCCGCCACCATTCCGACCGCGGGAGGCAAAGAGGCCGAGTTCGTCGAGGGCGCGGTGAATGCCTCCGAGGTGCCCGAGCGGGATCTGTCGGTGCAGCTGTCCGGTTGGATGCTGATGGAGGCCGCCTACGCCGTGTCGGCCACCGGCGGTGATGACGATGGCTGAGCCCGGCGGTTGGGATCCGGACGTCCACACGGTGGCGGACGCGAACATCACCCGGTTCACCGACTGGTTGCGGGACTCGGGCCGCGGCGACTTCCCGGATTACCCGTCGTTGTGGGAGGCCTCGGTCAGCGACGTCACGTGGTTCTGGTCAGCGATCTGGGACTTCTTCGGCATCAAGGCCGGCGTGCACGCCTCGACCGTGCTGGCGGAGGCGAGGATGCCGGGGGCGGTGTGGTTCCCGGGCGCCAGGCTGAACTACGTGTCGCAGGTGTTCCGGCACGCAGATGACACCCGGGCCGCCGTGGTGGCCGTCGGGGAGGACGGCGCAACGGAGTGGTCGTGGGACCGATTGCGCACCGAGACAGCCGCTTTCGCACACTATCTGCGCCGCGCCGGGGTGCGGCCCGGGGACCGGGTGGTGGGATATCTGCCCAATGTCGCCGAAACCGTCGTGGCATTCCTGGCCGCCGCGTCGGTGGGCGCGACGTGGGCAGTGTGCAACCCCGACCTGGCTGTCGGAGGGGTGATCGCCCGGCTGGGTCAACTCGAACCCACGGTTCTGGTGGCGACCGACGGCACGGTGTACGGCGGCAGGCAGCATGACAAGCGCTCCGATCTGGCCGAGATCCAGAGCCGACTACCCACTCTGGTCGCCACCGTCGTGATACCCCGACTGGGACTGGAGGTCCCGGAAGGCGCGGTGCCGTGGTCGGAGGCGGTGTCGGCGGACGTGCCGTTGGAGATCACCGACGTGGCTTTCGACCACCCGTTGTGGGTGCTCTTCTCGTCAGGCACCACCGGCACCCCGAAAGGTATCGTCCACGGCCACGGCGGCGTGCTGCTCGAACACGTGAAATACCTTTCGCTGCATGTGGATCTGCATCCCGGGGACCGCTTCCTCTGGTACTCGACGACCAGTTGGATGATGTGGAACTTCCTGGTGGGCGGGCTGCTGGTGGGGGCGACGACCGTGGTCTACGACGGCAGCCCGACGCATCCACACACCGACCGTCTCTGGCAGGTGGTCGCCGACCACCACGTCACCGTCTTCGGGGCGGGCGCGGGTTACCTGCTCGCGTGCGCCAAAGAGGATCTCCGCCCGGGCGACGAGTACGACTTGTCCGCGCTCCGCAGCGTGGGCTCCACGGGATCGCCCTTGCCCGCGTCCGGTTTCCGCTGGGTGCAGGACGGGGTGGGACGCGCGATCCCGGTTCAATCATGTTCGGGGGGAACCGATGTCGTGACAGCGTTCATCGGCTCGGCGCCCACCGTGCCCGTGGTCGCCGGTGAGCTGTCCTGTCTGGCCCTGGGCGCTGCGGTGGAGGCCTGGACCGAGGAGGGGACATCCACGATCGGCTCCCCGGGTGAGTTGGTGGTCACCAAACCGATGCCGTCGATGCCGGTGTTCTTCTGGAACGACCCGGACGGGGAGCGTTACCGTGACGCGTACTTCGACAAGTTCCCCGGAATCTGGTGCCACGGCGACTGGCTGACCATCACCGAACGCGGCTCGGTTATCGTGCACGGCCGCTCGGATGCCACCCTCAACCGCCACGGAATCCGAATGGGCAGCGCCGAGATCTACAACGCGGTGGAGCACATGCCCGAGATTCGTGACTGCCTGGTGGTGGGGGTCGACAAGAGCGACGGCGGCTACTGGATGCCGCTGTTCGTCGCGCTGGCCGACGGCACCGATCTCGACGACGATCTCCGTGCCCGCATCACCTCGGCGATCCGCACCCACGCCTCACCTCGCCACGTCCCCGATGACATCATCGAGGTGCCCGGAATCCCCCGCACCATGACCGGTAAACGTTTGGAGATCCCCATCAAACGCATCCTGCAGGGAGCCGACCCGGAGAAGGTCGTCGCGCCCACCGCCATCGATCACCCCGACTTCTTGTCCGCCTTCGCTGAATACGCCCAGACGTGACCGAGACGACGGATCAATCCAGCACGGCCGGTAGCTCCGGGTTGGGCAGGTTGCTGCCCCGCCGGTTCGGGCAGGATCCCACCGCGCCGCGCAGCGGTGAGAACACCGCGGCGGCAATGCTGTTGGTGTTCACCGTCGCGGCCATCGTCTGGGCCAACTCGCCGTGGGCCGACACCTACACCACCTTCTGGGGCACCCACGTCGGCCTGAGCTTCGGCGACGCCCACGTCGAGCTGACGATGAAGCATCTGGTCAACGACGGATTGATGGCGTTCTTCTTCTTCATCGTCGGACTCGAGGTGACCAGCCAGTTCAAGATCGGTGAGCTCACCGACCGGGCCAGGGCGGTGGTCCCGGTGGTCGCCGCGCTGGCCGGATTGATCCTGCCCGCCGTGGTGTTCCTGTTGTTCAACCCCAGCGGCGAGAATGCCGCCGCTTGGGGTGTCGTCATCTCCACCGACACCGCGTTCCTGGTGGGTGCGCTGGCCATCATCGGGCCCAAATTCCCTGCCCGCCTTCGCACCTTCCTGCTGACGCTGGCCGTCGTCGACGATGTGGGCGCCCTGCTGGTCATCGCGTTCTTCTACTCCGAGCACGTCGAGGTGATGCCCCTGGTGGCCGCGGTGGTGCTGCTGGGTGCCATCGCACTGGTCCGGCACCTGCCCGCCTGGCGGGGTCCGGTGTATGCGGTACTGGCCTTCGCCCTGTGGGTGGCGCTGTACAACGGGGGAGTGCACCCCACTCTCGCGGGTGTCGGTGTGGCGCTGCTGATTCCGGTGTTCACTCCGCAGCGACAGCGTGTCGAGGCGGCCGTCGAGGTGATCCGCGCCTTCCGGCAGTCGCCGAACTCGGAGTACGCGCGGGAAGCCAGCCGCAGTCTGCGCGAATCGATCTCGATCAACGAACGCCTGCAGACCGGGTTCGGGCCCTACGTCTCCTTCCTGGTGCTTCCGCTGTTCGCGTTGGCCAACGCCGGGGTGCGGCTCGACGGTGCCACGGTGTCGGCGGCGCTGGCTTCGTCGCTGACCTGGGGCATCATCGCCGGTCTGGTGCTGGGCAAGCTGATCGGTATCACCGGCGCCACGGCTCTGGTGCGCAGACTGGGCCTCGGTCAGTTGGCGCCCGGACTCACGTTGCGCCGCATCGCCGGCGGTGCCGCGCTCTCGGGTATCGGGTTCACCATCTCCCTGTTCATCATCGACCTGGCGATCGAGGATCCGGTGAAACAGGACGAAGCCCGCGTCGGCGTCCTGGTGGCGTCGCTGGCCGCATTCGCCCTGGGCTGGGCCATCTTCCGGGTCACCGACCGGATAAGCCCTCCGGAACCGGTGGGCGCCAAGCTGATCCGCGATATCGACCCGTCCCGCGACCACATCCGCGGCAACCCGAACGCACCGCTGACACTGGTCGAGTACGGCGACTACGAATGCCCGTTCTGCAGCCGGGCCACCGGCGCCATCGACGAGGTCCGCGAGTACTTCGGTGACCAACTGTGCTACGTGTGGCGGCACCTGCCGCTGGAGAAAGTGCACCCCCGCGCCATGGACGCGGCGCTGGCCGCCGAAGCCGCGGGTCTGCAGGGCAAGTACTTCGACATGGGCAAGATCATGTTCCAGTTCCAGGACTACCTCGAGTGGGAGCACCTGTACCGCTACGCCGACAGCGTGGGCTGTGACATCCGGCAGTTCGACGAGGACCTGCAGTCCTCCAAGGTGCTGCACCGGGTCGAAGACGACGTTCAGGACGCCGAGCTGATGGACCTGCAGTCGGTGCCGACGTTCTTCGTCAACGGCAAACGCCACAAGGGACCGTGGGATGCGGCCAGTCTGATCCGTGCGCTGGAAGCCGGGAGGTCGTGAGCTTGCCCTCCACGGGGTGGCGAACGGGCCGGCGGGCTTAGATTGGTTTGGTGCGAGAAGTACTGAACGACCTGTTGGCGGTATGGCGCGCCGGTGGCACCGCCGGAGTGGGGACGGTGGTGCGCACCTTCCGGTCCGCGCCGCGGCCCGCCGGAGCCTCGATGGTCGTCGCGCCGGACGGCACCGTGAGCGGCTCGGTGTCGGGTGGCTGCGTGGAAGGCGCGCTCTACGAGCTGGCCACCGAGATCGCCGCCTCCGGTGAGCCCGTACTGCAGCGCTACGGGGTCAGCGATGACGACGCATTCGAGGTCGGATTGACCTGTGGCGGTGTGCTCGACGTGTTCGTCGAAGCCATCTCGCACACCACTTTCCCTGAATTCGATGCCGTGGCAGACGATATCGCCACGCACCAGCCGGTGGCGGTCGCCACGGTGATCGCCCACACCGACCCGCTGTGGCTCGGCCGACGCCTGATCGTGCGCCCCGGGGAGGTGTCGGGCAGTTTGGGCTCGGTCCGTGCGGACGCCGCGGTGACCGACGACGCGCGAGGCCTGTTGGCCGCCGGCCGTAGCGAAATCCTGACTTTCGGTCCCGACGGTCAACGCCGTGGCGAGGGGATGGAGGTCTTCGTCGCCAGCTACGCGCCGCAGCCGCGGATGCTGGTCTTCGGTGCCATCGACTTCGCCGCGGCCGTCGCGCAGCAGGGTTCGTTCCTCGGCTACCGGGTGACGGTGTGCGACGCCCGGCCGGTGTTCGCCACCGTCGCGCGCTTCCCGACCGCCGACGAGGTGGTGGTCGACTGGCCGCACCGGTACCTCGCCGCACAGGCCGACGCCGGCGCCATCGATGCGCGCACGGTGATCTGCGTGCTCACCCACGACCCTAAATTCGACGTTCCCCTGCTCGAGGTGGCGCTTCGACTGCCCGAGGTGGCCTATATCGGCGCCATGGGTTCGCGGCGCACCCACCTCGATCGTCTCGACAGGCTGCGTGAAGCCGGCGTCACCGACGCCGAGATGGCGCTGATGTCCAGCCCCATCGGACTCGACCTCGGGGGCCGCACCCCCGAGGAGACGGCGGTCTCCATCGCGGCCGAGATCGTCGCCAAGCGGTGGGGTGGGGCCGGCCGTCCGCTCACCGAAACCGCCGGGCGGATTCACCACGAGCAGGTCTCGCCGAGCGAGTTGACTCATTCCTCGCCTCGCAGGTGACGCGACAACCGATGCCGGGTGGGATGCGATGTGGCCCGGGTGTTGTCCTCTGGGACAACGCCAGTAGGGTCGGGACGAACCGTTGACACCTGTCAGGAATCAGGGAGACGCATGACCAGCAGCGAGCGCGCACGGATCGATTTCCCCTCCCGGGTCGGGGTCTGGTGGGCCAGCGACACCTGGGCGATGAGCGACGCCCAGGACGTGGCCCGCGAGATCGAGGACCTGGGCTACGGCTCGCTGTTCCTGCCCGAGACGGTGGGC
Source organism: Mycobacterium sp. Soil_C_30 (assembly GCF_057656995.1). Taxonomy (NCBI): domain Bacteria; kingdom Bacillati; phylum Actinomycetota; class Actinomycetes; order Mycobacteriales; family Mycobacteriaceae; genus Mycobacterium; species Mycobacterium sp. Soil_C_30. The sequence goes on from NZ_JBDGJH010000013.1 coordinate 157,652, forward strand.
AAGGAATGCCTCACCCAGTCGATGGCCTTCCTGGCCGCCACCAAGCGTCTGGTGATCGGCACCGGGATCGCCAACATCCACATCCGGCTGGCGTCCGCCGCCGAAGCGGGGGCACGCACCATCACCGGGCTGTACCCGGGCCGTTTTGTGCTCGGACTGGGGGTCAGCCACGGGCCGCTGGTCGAACACGGTATGGGCGGTTCCTACAGCAAGCCGCTTGCCACCATGCGCGGTTATCTGGAGCGGATGGCTGCCCTGCCCGAGCAGATCGAGCCGGGCTCCGGCCGCCCTGTCCGGCTGCTGGCCGCGCTGGGCCCGAAGATGATCGAGTTGTCCGGTGAGCTCGCCGACGGCGCTCATCCCTACCTGGTGACCCCGGAGCAGACCGCGACCACCCGCTCGATCCTGGGTCCGGACAAGTGGATCGTCTCCGAGCAGGCCGTCGTCGTCGGTGGCAGCGATGAGCAGCAACTGCAGTACGCCCACCAGCATCTCAACGTGTACAGCGGGCTGCCGAACTACCGGAACTCCTGGCTGCGTCAGGGGTTCGACGAATCCGATCTGGTTCGAGGTGGGTCTGAACGGCTGGCCCGCGCCGTCGTGGGATTGGGTTCAGTGGAGGATGCGGCCGCGAAGATCACCGCGCACTTGGATGCGGGAGCCGACCACGTGGTGGTGCAGGTGCTCGGCGACAGTCCGGTGGCCGACCCGCGTGAGTCGTTGCGGCAGCTGGCCGAGGTGCTGCAACCGGCGAGTGCCTAAGGCTGCTCCGGGGCCGGTTCCTTGGTTCCGGCGGACCGGCCGCGGGAGCGCTTCACGACTTCCATCACGATCGGGATGATCGACACCAGCACGATCGCGATGAAGATGAAGTCGACGTTGTCCCGGATGATGCTGATCTGCCCCAGCAGGTAGCCGAGCAGCGTCAAGCCGGCGCCCCAGATGATGCCGCCGAGGACGTTCCACTTGATGAACGTGGAGTACTTCATGTTCGCCGCGCCCGCCACCAGCGGCGCGTAGGTGCGCACGATCGGCACGAACCGGGCCAGGAAGATCATCGCCGGGCCGTGCCTGTCGAAGAAGTCGTGGGCTTCGTCGATGTAGCTCCTCTTGAACAGCTTGGCGTCTTCCTTGAACAGCCGTTCTCCGCCGCTCTTGCCGATCCAGTACCCCACCTGATCACCCAGGACGGCCGCCACGGGGATGGTCAGCATCAGCACCCACAGCGGGGCGAACGCCGGGACCTCCTCGGAACCGCCGGCGGCCACCAGGCCCGCGGTGAACAGCAGGGAGTCACCCGGCAGCAGCGGGAACAGCAGACCCGACTCGATGAAGACCACCAACAGCAGCCCCGCCAGCGTCCAGTTGCCGAAGGAGTTGAGCAGGGTCACCGGCTCCAGAAACCCTGGTAACAGGGCCAGATGGGTCACGGTTTCGGTCGAGGCCAGCACGGTCACGGCGACCAGAGTACCGGCGGGACCTGGTTGACCCGGTCCGCGCTGCTGTGGGGTGGCGCCTATTGAGATACTGCTTAGGACGCACGTAACACGCCGAGAAGCCATGCCAGCACGCCAGGAGGAGTCCGCACATGCCGATCGCCACGCCCGAGGTCTACGCCGAGATGCTGGGCCGCGCCAAGGAGAACTCGTACGCGTTCCCGGCCATCAACTGCACGTCCTCGGAAACCATCAATGCCGCTTTGAAGGGCTTCGCCGACGCGGGTAGCGACGGCATCATCCAGTTCTCCACCGGTGGCGCCGAATTCGGCTCCGGCCTCGGTGTCAAGGACATGGTGACCGGCGCGGTGGCACTTGCCGAGTTCGCCCATGTCGTCGCTGACAAGTACCCGATCACCGTCGCGCTGCACACCGACCACTGCCCCAAGGACAAGCTGGACACCTACGTCCGTCCGCTGCTGGCCATCTCGGCCGAGCGGGTCTCCAAGGGCGCCAACCCGCTGTTCCAGTCGCACATGTGGGACGGCTCGGCCGTGCCGATCGACGAGAACCTCGAGATCGCCAAGGAACTGCTGAAGCTGTCGGCCGAGGCCAAGATCATCCTCGAAATCGAGATCGGCGTGGTCGGCGGCGAGGAGGACGGCGTCGAAGCCGAGATCAACGACAAGCTCTACACCACCGCCGAGGACTTCGAGAAGACCATCGACGCACTCGGTGTCGGCGAGCACGGCAAGTACCTGCTGGCCGCGACATTCGGCAACGTGCACGGCGTCTACAAGCCGGGCAACGTCAAACTGCGTCCCGAGGTGCTCGACCAGGGCCAGAAGGTGGCCGTCGCCAAGCTCGGGCTGGCCGAGGGATCCAAGCCTTTCGACTTCGTGTTCCACGGCGGCTCGGGCTCGCTGAAATCGGAGATCGAGGACTCGCTGCGGTACGGCGTGGTGAAGATGAACGTCGACACCGACACCCAGTACGCCTTCACCCGCCCGCTCGCCGGTCACATGTTCTCCAACTACGACGGTGTGCTGAAGATCGACGGCGAGGTCGGCAACAAGAAGGTCTACGATCCGCGCAGCTACCTCAAGAAGGCTGAGGCGTCGATGTCCGAGCGCGTCGTCGAGGCCTGCAACGACCTGCACAGCGCAGGCAAGAGCGTCACGGCTTAGAGGGATTTCGGCGCGCTGGTAACCGCTGAGCGGTTACCAGCGCGCCGAAATCACAGGAATTACTGCGGGGACTGGCAGATCTTCCACTGCTCGTCGCGGAACTCCAGGTCGAAGCTGCGCGTCGACCGCGTGGAGGGGTCATAGGCCATGAAGCTGGTGACGTTGGCCTCGGCGTGGTCCCCGTTGACGACCACCTGGTCGATGCTGGCCACCACGGGATACTGCTTGGCTGCGGCCACCCGGGCGTGGGTGTCCGACCACTGCTGATCGTCGTACCTGGTGTAGCTGTCGGCGGTTTCGCCGCAGGTGACGTTGCGCAGTGTGGACAGATCGCCGTTCTGGATGGCGGTGTCGAAGCTCTGGATGGTTTCGCGGACCTTGTCTTCCTGAGTGGCGGACGCATCCTCGCCACGGGTGAGCAGCACGGTGCCCAGGATGGCCACTGCCGCCAGGGCGGCGATCACCAGGATCACCGCGACCACCCACCCCCAGCTGCGCTTGCGGCCGGGAATCTTGGGCTGGTCGGAGCGCGGCGGAATGGCCTGCGGGGCCGCCGGCCGTGGGGGCGACCCGGGCGGCGGCATCATCGGCGGCGCGAACGCGGGATCGGTAGCCCCACCCGGGACGGACATGATCTCCGTGGCCGGTTCGGGGGCGCGGCCGATGATCTGCGTGGAGCCGGCGTCCATTCCCGAGGGCGCGGTGAAGCGGCGCTCGCCCGGGGTGATGGCCGGTTCGGTCTTGTCGGTCTCCGGATGCTGATCCGGAACGGCGAACACCTCGGTGGCCGGCTCGTCATGAGCCTGCGAACTCTCGGTGTCGGCGTCGTGCGGGTGATCGTCGGCGGGGACCTTCGATTCGGCGTCCTGGTCCGGCCCTGAGGGGTCTGACATGGATCTGAGGTCCTCCCGTGTGGCGTGGCTGTGCGTGTTCGAGACTAGTGCCCACGGGCAGCGCCAGCCGCCGCATCCCCACTCCCGCCCAGCACGGCACAATAGTCGCCATGACGCGGATGGGTGATCTTCTGGGACCGGAACCGGTGCTTCTGCCCGGTGATATCGAGGCGGAGGGGGATCTGGCGGCCGGCGAGAACCCGGCGATCGTGGCGGCGGCGCATCCGTCGGCCTCGGTGGCCTGGGCGGCGTTGGCCGAGCAGGCGCTCGACGAGGACAAGGCGATCACGGCTTACGCCTATGCGCGTACCGGTTATCACCGCGGACTCGACCAGTTGCGCCGCAACGGTTGGAAGGGTTTCGGCCCGGTGCCGTTCTCGCACGAGCCGAACCAGGGCTTCCTGCGGTGTGTCGCGGCACTGGCGCGCGCCGCCGACGCCATCGGTGAGACACCCGAGTACGCGCGCTGCCTGGATCTGCTCGACGACTGCGATCCGCAGGCCCGAAAGGAACTCGGCCTCGGCTGAGCGCCTCTAGTGGGTGTGGCCGTGCTCGGATTCGGGCTCGGCCGGGCTCTGGCAGTCGTCGGTGCACCCGGGCGGTTCCACCTGGACGGTGGCATGGGCCAGCCCACGGGCGGCGAGGACGGCCTTGGCGTCGCCGAGTACCCGCGCGGAGTCGGCGGTGCTGGTCAGGTGCGCGGTGGCCATGTCCCTGCCGGGGACCAGCGTCCACACGTGCAGGTCGTGGACTTCGGTGACACCCGGCACCGCGCCGAGCGCCCGGCGGAGTTCGTCGACGTCGATGTGGTGGGGGGAGCTCTCCGAGAGGATCCGCAGCGCGGACCGGGCGAGCGAGAAAGCCCGCGGCAGCACCCACAGGGCCACCAGGACGGCGACGACGACGTCGGCGTACGGCCAGCCGGTGGTGACGGTGACGACGCCGGCGATCAGGACGCCGATGCTGCCGACCGTATCGGCGACCACTTCCATGTAGGCGCCTTTGACGGCAAGGCTCTTCTCGGAATCGCCGCGCAGCAGGAACACCACCACCGCGTTGGCGATCAGTCCGGCCAGCGCGACCACGATCAGGGGGACGCCGGGCACTGCCGGCGCCGAGTCCAGGCGCTCGAACGCTTCGTAGAGGATGAAGGCCGCGACACCCAGCAGGAGCACGGCGTTGGCGACCGCGGTGAACACCTCGGCGCGGTGCCAGCCGTAGGTGCGGGCCGGTGAGGTGGACCCGCGCCGCGCCAGCAGCACCGCGGTCAGGCCCATGAACATCGCCACCAGGTCGGTCAGCATGTGTCCGGCGTCGGCCAGCAGGGCGATCGAGTTGATCAGCAGCGCGGTGACCAACTCGACGATGAAGAACACGCTCAAGATCGCGGCGGCGATCAGCATGCGACTGACTCGTGTGTCACCGCCATGACTGTGGTCGTGTCCGGCACCCATGCCAGCAATATATGCGCATCCATGCATGTGTTGCAACCATGGGTGCAGCCCGGATTATGGAGCCCTACTTACATACACAGACAAATGTATTGTGGAGCCGTGATCAGGCAGCCGGCACGGCGGCGCAGCCAGGAAGAGCGCAGCGCCGAAACCCGGACCCGCCTGCTCGACGCCACCATCGAATGCCTGCTGCGCTATGGCTACAGCGGCACCACCACGCCGCGCGTCGCTGAGCTGGCCGGCGTGACCCGCGGTGCGCAGGTCCACCATTTCGGCTCCAAAGATGATCTGATGCTGGCCGCGTTGCAGCACCTGACGGCCAAGCGGATCTCCACCGAGGTGGCGCGCTTCTCACTGGATTTCGCCTCGGCCGACGACGTGATCGACGCGATTCTGGAGTTGCTCTGGGATATCCACAGCGCTCCCATCTTCATTCCCATCGTCGAACTGTGGGTGGCCGGTCGCACCGACACCGAGTTGGGCCGTGAGGTGGCAAAGTTCGAATCCGTAGCCACCACCACGTTGCTGTCGGTCATCGCGGAGTTCGCCCCCGAGGGGATACATCGATCGATGGCCGATTTCGTCTACACGGCGATGGACGCGTTGCGCGGAATCCTCATCTCGAGTTTCGTGGACAGTGATCCCAGCCGAGCGCGGCGACGCTGGGAGCGTGCCAGCGCCAACCTGCGTCGCATCGTCGATCCCGATGTCGCCGACTGGGCGCTGGCCCAGAGTGCCCGCTGACAAAAGCCCGGTTGACTGGCGCACTTACATACACGCCTGTATGTTTGTTTGGTCTGACGGCGCGCCAGGGTGGTATCTGCAAGAACGGGCGGCACGGTAGAGGGGGTCGTGTGAGCCCGCCGAGGGGTCTGATTCCGCCCCGGCGTGCCGTCGGACCCGCACTTCAGAGCCAGGCTGACCAGAACCGGGTGAGCTGACCGCCGATCGACGACAGGTGGCCCGGCACCCCGGACAATTCGTAGAGCCAGTACACCCCGCCGAAGAACCACTGGTTGAGTTCCGGTGCGATCAGCAACAGCAGCAGGATCAGGAAGCCCCACGGCTTGAAGCGGTCCAGGGCCCGCTGGGTGTCGTAGCTCAGATGCGGCTCCAGCGCCCCGTAGCCGTCCAGACCCGGGATCGGCAGCAGATTCAGCAGCACGGCCGTGACCTGCAGGAAGCCCAGGAATGCCACGCCCGACCAGAACACTCCGTGCGCCGAGTCGTAGAACAGCCGCGTCAGCGTCAGCAGCACCACCGCCAGCACCACGTTGGCCAGCGGCCCCGCCAGGCTCACCATGGTGCGCTGACGCGGTGACATGTTCGACGTCCGGACGTACACCGCGCCTCCGGGCAGGCCGATCCCGCCCAGCGCGATGAACAGCAGCGGCAGCCCCAGTGACAGCAGGGGACTGGAGTACTTCAACGGATTCAGCGTCAGGTAGCCGCGTACCGCCACGTCGTGATCGCCGTATCGCCACGCGGTGAAGGCGTGCCCGAACTCGTGCAGGCACAGCGACACCACCCATCCTGCGATGACGAACAGGAACACCCCGGCGTAGGCCAGTAGGGTCACCGATTCCGCGGCCAGCCACGCCAGCACACCGCCCACGACGGTGGCGGCGACGATCGCCAGGAAGACCGGGCTGGGGCGCACCGACTGGCCCACGGGGCGAATGCTCACGTGAATTGACGTTACCTAGACGCGCAACCAGCCCTCGATGTGCCGGTAGAACGTCGACCGGCGAGCGGGACGGGAGGCGGGCACGCCGTCGCGCACCACGATCACCCCCGGCGTGCCCAACTGGGCGGCGCGTCCGCTGACCCATGGCCCCGATCGCCAGCCGGTACCCAGCACTCGTGCCCGCAGCCCGGGCATGACGGCCGTCGGCTCCACCTCGACGCCGGCGACCGCGCCGTCGAACAGCACGGTGTCATCGACGATGCCCTCACCTTCGAGGAGCCCGTCCGCGTTGGCCGGCTGCCAAACCGCGCGGCCCACGATCACCTGTCCGGTCTCATCCCGGATCAGCGGAACGCGTTGTGCTGCAGCCGTTGTCGCTCGTCGTGCGCCGCGCCGTCCAGTCAGGTGAGCCACTTCGACTCCCAGCTGTTCCCGGCGCAGCAACCGGGTCAGAACGGTTGCCAGATCAGCGTTCGAACCCAGCACCACCACCCGCGATACGCCGTCGACAGCAGTGTCCACGTCGGTCGGCTCGGTCACGTCCACCCGGGGGAGAGCTGCCACTGCCCGGGGCACTGTCCGGCTTCCGAAGCGCAGCACGACGGTCGGTGAGGCGGGCAAAGTCGCTCCTCGGAGATGGGCGGGCCGAAGTTCGGATAAGGTAGCTCACCGGCTGGAACACAATAAGCTGCGAGCCAAGCGGGAGATCTTTTCATGCCGGCAATCGTCCTGATCGGCGCCCAGTGGGGCGACGAGGGCAAAGGTAAAGCCACCGATCTTCTCGGTGGTCGCGTGCAGTGGGTTGTGCGCTATCAAGGTGGGAACAACGCCGGGCACACCGTGGTGTTGCCCACCGGCGAGAACTTCGCACTCCATCTGATCCCCTCGGGGATCCTCACGCCGGGGGTCACCAACGTGATCGGCAACGGCGTGGTCGTCGACCCCGGTGTGCTGCTCACGGAGCTGTCCGGCCTCGAGGAGCGCAACGTCGACACCTCGCGGCTGCTGATCTCCGCCGACGCACACCTGCTGATGCCGTACCACGTGGCCATCGACAAGGTGACCGAGCGCTACATGGGCAGCAAGAAGATCGGCACCACCGGCCGCGGTATCGGCCCCTGTTACCAGGACAAGATCGCCCGCATCGGTATCCGGGTGGCCGACGTGCTCGATCCGGCGCTGCTGGCGCAGAAGATCGAGGCCTCGCTGGAGCTGAAGAACCAGATCCTGGTCAAGATCTACAACCGCAAGGCACTGAACGCCGACGAGGTGGTGCAACAACTGTTGGAGCAGGCCGAAGGCTTCAAGCACCGCATCGCTGATTCGCGCCTGCTGCTGAACCAGGCGCTGGAGCAGGGCGAGACGGTGTTGCTGGAAGGTTCGCAGGGCACGCTGCTCGACGTCGACCACGGCACCTATCCGTTCGTCACCTCCTCCAACCCGACCTCGGGCGGCGCCGCCGTCGGCTCCGGCATCGGACCCACCCGTATCACCACGGTGCTGGGCATCCTGAAGGCCTACACCACCCGGGTCGGCTCGGGCCCGTTCCCGACGGAGCTGTTCGACGAGTACGGCGCCTACCTGTCCAAGACCGGCGGCGAAGTGGGTGTGACCACCGGACGCGCGCGTCGCTGCGGCTGGTTCGACGCCGTGATCGCGCGCTACGCCACCCGCGTCAACGGCATCACCGACTACTTCCTGACCAAGCTCGACGTGCTCTCCAGCCTCGAGACCGTGCCGATCTGCGTCGGGTACACCGTCAACGGCAAGCGCACCGACGAGATGCCGATGACACAGAGCGACATCGCCAAGGCCGAGCCGATCTACGAGGAACTGCCCGGCTGGTGGGAAGACATCTCCGGCGCGCGGTCGTTCGACGACCTGCCGGCGAAGGCGCGTGACTACGTGCTGCGGCTCGAAGAGCTTGCCGGAGCGCACGTTTCGTGCATCGGCGTGGGACCCGGCCGCGATCAGACCATCGTGCGGCGCGACATCCTGGCTCCGCGTCCGTGACGGATCAAGATCCTGAGTACGAGCATCACGGCGGGTTCCCGGTCTTCGAACCTGCCAAGCCGGGCCCCGGGTTCGGCAGGTTCCTGACGTCGATGCGACGGTTGCAGGACCTGGCCGTGTCCGCCGACCCCGGTCCGGACACCTGGGACGACGCCGCTGACCGGGTGGAAGCCCTGGTCGAGCTGCTGGAACCGTTCGAGGCCGGCGAAGGGGTGGGCCCGGCCAACCGCGTGGTCGAACTGCCCGGCGCGGGCAGCCTGCTGATGCCGCCGTACCGGGTCACCCGCTTCGAGCCCGACGGTGTGGAACTGGCGGTCGAGTTCAGCCGCTACCACGTGGGCGGCAACTATGCCGTGCACGGCGGTGTGCTGCCGCTGCTGTTCGATTCGGTGTTCGGCATGGTGATCCACGCTGCGGGCCGGCCGATCAGCCGCACCGCGTTCCTGCATGTCGAGTACCGCAAGGTCACCCCGATCGACACCACCTTGACGGCCACGGGCTGGATTCGCCAGGCCGAGGGCCGCAAGGCGTTCACCAACGCCGAACTACGCGACCCCGAGGGCAATCTGCTCGCCGAAGCCAACGGCCTGATGATCCGGTTGCTGGCCGGTCAACCCTGACGCGGGAATTTCGCGCCAATCCCGCACGGGGCGCGGTTTCAGCGGCACCATGAGCCGGTGAGCACCCCACGTTCTGAGCGCACTCTGCGGCGGCTGTCGACCCCGAAGGCCGCCGGCCTGGCCGGCGTACTGTTCGCGGTGTTGTTCGGTGCGGCCATCACGCTGATACACACCGCGCTGCCCGAGGGCGCCCGACCCGGCTCGCAATGGGTGGAAGGATCCGAAGACAGGCTGCGGCTGGCGGCGCTGCTGATGCCGTTCGCCGGTATCTGCTTCCTGTGGTTCATCGGGGTGGTGCGCGACGGGCTGGGCAAGTTCGAGGACAAGTTCTTCGCCTCGGTGTTCCTGGGCAGCGGTCTGCTGTTCCTGGCGATGATCTTCGTGGCGTCGGCGGTGGGTGTGGCCCTGGTGGCCAGCCGGACTGCGAACCTGGACGAGGTGGGTACGTTCGGGCAGACGCTGCTGATGACCTTGTCCAAGACGTATGCGCTGCGGATGGCCGGCGTGTTCATGATCTCGCTGGCCACCATCTGGCTCAAGACCGGATTGGTGTCACGGTGGCTGGTGGCGCTCACCTACGTGTTGGCGCTGACGTTGTTGGTGGCCAGCGAGCTGTCGATGTGGATGACGCTGACGTTCCCCGTCTGGGTGCTGATCGTCAGCGTGATGGCGCTGAAGCGGGCCGGACTGATCGATCTGCATCGCGAGGAGCCGGGCGCCTAGTCCGCGATGGCCAGTGCTCCCGACGGGCACAGCTGCACGGCCTTGCGCGCGTTGTCCTCTTCGCCGGCGGGGACGTCGGCGGTCAGCACCACCACCAGGCCGTCGTCGTCTTGATCGAACACCGCCTCGGTGCTCATCACGCACACTCCGGCGCCGATGCACACCTCACGGTCAGCCAGGACTCTCACCACGCCACCTCCAGTGACTGCAAGCCGTAGATGAAGTGGAATGACCGGAAGGCCACCTCGTCGAACGGCTCGGCCAGCCGCAGTGTGGGAAACCGTCGCAGCAGCGCCGGGAAGGCGAAACGCATCTCCATCCGGGCCAGCGGTGCACCCAGGCAATGGTGCACGCCGTGGCCGAAAGCCAAGTGGCCCATGGCTCCTCGGCTGATGTCGAGGGTTTCGGGTCTGTCGATGAAGCCTGGGTCGCGATTGCCCGAGGGCAGCGATACGAACACCAGCTGGTGTTTGGGGATCTGCACACCGGCGAGCTCGACCTCAGTGGTGGTGATGCGTGGAATGCCGGAGTGCACGATCGACAACCAGCGCAGCAGTTCTTCGACGGCCGGGCCCACCGCGGCGGGATCGTCACGCACAGCGGCCAGCTGGTCCGGATGCCGCAGCAGCGCCAGTGTGCCCAGGCTGAGCATGTTGGAGGTGGTCTCGTGTCCGGCGAGGAGAAGCAGACTGCAGATGCCCACCAGTTCGTCATCGGTGAGCTCGTCGCCGTGCTCGCGCACCAGCATGCCCAGCATGTCGTCTCCGGGGGCGCGACGGGCGCCGGTGACCAGTGTGTGCATGTAGGCGCGGCCCGTGCGTTGCAACTCGATCCGCTCCTCGAACGGGATCGACAGATCGAGCTGGCGGGCCGAGCGGTGCTGGAAGTCCTCGCGGTCGTCATAGGGCACCCCGAGCAGTTCGCAGATCACCAGCGACGGGATGGGCAACGCGAAGTCGGCCACGAGATCGCTTGGCGGCCCGGCCTTCTCCATGGCATCGAGCTGCCTTTCGACCAGTTCGACGATGCGTGGTTCCAGGCGTTTCATCCGGCGGGCGGTGAATTCCCCGGTCAGCATGCGGCGCAGCCGGGTGTGCCGCGGTGGGTCGAGGCCCAGCAGGTTGCCGGATTGCGCTGCCCTCTGTTCCTCTGCGTCGACGGCAGGAGCGCCGGGCACGACGAACCCGGTTGGCCGCTCGTTGGAGAAGCGCTCGGGATCGGCCAGCACGGCTTTGACGTCCTCGTGGCGGGTCACCAGGTACACCGGCATACCGAAAGCGTTGACGACGGTGCGCACACCCTCGTTCTCGCGGATCTCACCCAGCTCGGGAATGGGGTTGAAATCGGTGCGGCGCATGTGCAGCGGCGGTAGTGACGTGGCTTGCGGCGTCATGCCACGACGTTACGCGCGGTGCGGCTGATCGAGATTTCGCTCAGCGAGGAAATCGTCGATCACCGAGTTCACCAGCCCCCGACCCAGCCGTCGAAGATGGCGTCGGGCTCGTTCTCCGGATGTTGGGAGCGCCCGACCAGGAAGTCGAAATCGCACCCCCGGTCGGCCTGCAGCACCCGGTCGACGTACATCGAGGCGTATCCGCGGGTGTGGGAGGACGGCGGCACAGCGGCCTGCCGGCCCGCGAGTTCGTCATCCGAGACGAGTACCTCGAGAGTCCCGGCGGGTGCGTTCAGGGAAATGATGTCACCGTCGCGCACCAAGCCCAGCGGGCCACCGGCCGCCGACTCCGGGCTGACGTGCAGAACACAGGTACCGTAGGCGGTTCCGCTCATCCGGGCATCGGAGATTCGCACCATGTCGGTGACGCCCTGGCGAAGCAGCTTGCCGGGAATGGGTAGTTGTCCCCACTCCGGCATCCCGGGCGCACCGCGTGGCCCCGCATTACGCAGCACCAGAACGGAATCCGCGGTGACGTCCAGGTCGGGATCGTCGAAGCGGGCCATCATGTCTCGCATGTTGTCGAACACCACTGCCGGGCCCTGATGCACCAGCAGCGACGGGGTGGCCGCACTGCATTTGATCACCGCGCCGTTGGGCGCCAGGTTGCCGCGCACCACCGCGAGCCCCTGCGGCGGCTGAAACGGTGCGTCCAGCGTCGCGATGACCTCTGCGGCGGTGGACAAGGTGGCTGGCAGGTTGTCGGCGACGGTCTTGCCGGTGACGGTCAGGGCGTCGGTGTGCAGCAGCGCTTCGACGGATTTCATGACCGCCGGGATGCCGCCGGCGTGAAAGACCTGCTCGACGAGGTGCTCACCGGCGGGGCGGACATTGACCACCAGCGGCGTGCGGGCCGACAGTTCGTGGAAGCGGTCCAGCGTCAACGGAATGCCCACCCGGCCCGCGATGGCCAGCAGGTGCACGATCGCGTTGGTGGACCCGCCGACGGCCAGCATCAGAGTGATGGCGTTGTCGAAGGCTTCGGCCGTGAGCACCTGCGAGGGCCGCAGTCCCTCGGTGGCCAACCCCACTGCCCGTGCGCCCACCTCTTCGGCCACCTGGAGCCGCCGGGAATCCATGGCCGGCACCGCGGCGGTGCCGGGCAGCGTCATCCCGAGCCCCTCGACGAGCGTGGCCATGGTGGAGGCCGTGCCCATCTCCGGACAGTGCCCGCGCGACGGGCCGGCGGCCGCCTCCAACCGCTCGTAGTCGGCCATCGACATGCGGCCGGCACGAACGTCGTCGATGTACTGCCACAGGTCGGTGCCCACCCCGATCTGCTTGCCGTCGAACACCGCTGGGGCGGCGGGCCCGCCGGTGAGGACGATGGCCGGCACATCCGCACTGGCCGCACCCATCAGTTGCGCGGGCACGGTCTTGTCGCAGCCGCCCAGCAGTACCACCGCGTCGAACGGATACGCGCGGATGGATTCCTCCACGTCCATCGCCATCAGGTTGCGGAACAGCATGGTCGTCGGCTTCATCAGCTGCTCGCCCAATGACATGGTGGGGAACTCCAGCGGAAATCCGCCCGCTGCCAGCACACCACGCCGCACCGAATCGGCGAGACCGCGAAAGTGCATGTTGCAGTTCACGACCTCGGACCACGAGTTGCAGATCCCGACGATGGGTCTGCCCTCGAAAGCCATCCGTGAGAACCCGGATGCCCGCATGGCCGACCGATGCACGAACCCCGGCACGTTCTGCCCGGCGAACCATTTGGCGCTGCGTAACTCGCTCACCGGACACGCGCCGCGTAGGCGGTGATCTTGCGCAGCGCGGGCTGCCGCGCGGCCTGGTACCCGAACCAGCGGCCCGGCCGGGTACCCATCAGCGTCCCGACCATCCGCTGCTGCCACGGTGCCTTGGCCGCAGTTGACAGGGCCCTGGGTGCAGGAGCCACCCCGTCGGCATCGGCGAGAGCGACCTTGGCGGCGTTGTGGCCGTTGGCTCCCATCACGCCGCCGCCGGGGTGGGTGCCGGATCCGCAGAGGTAGTAATTCTTCACGGGGGTGCGGTAATTCGCGAGCTCGGGGATGGGGCGGGCACCGAACAGCTGATCGAGCATCATGCTGCCGTGGAAGATGTTGCCGTCGGTGATCAGGTACTCGTTGTGCAGATCGTCGGGGGTGATGATCACCCGGTCCAGGATGTGTTCCCGGAGGTTCGGCGCGTAGGTGTAGAGCTCTTCGAGCACCAGGTCCGCCCACTTCTCCTTCTCGGCGGCCCAGGTGGTGCCGGTGAGTTCGGACGGCAGCTGCTGGATACCGAGGGTCATGGTGTGCAGGCCCGCGGGTGCCAGCGAGTCGTCGGTGACGGACTGGGTGACGGCTTCGATGACGAAGGTGCTGGGGAAGGTGCCGCGGCGTTGCGCTTCGTAGGCCTCTTCGAAGGCCTCGCGGCTGGGACCCAGCAGCTGGTGTCCGTGGTGCTGCGGGCCTTCCGAGGCATCGGCGAACGGAAGGTACTGCGGCAGTTCGTCGATCAGCAGGTGGATCCTGGCCATCGAGCCGCGGGTGTCGATGTTCGCGGCGTCGCGCACCAACTTCGGCGGAAGGACACCAGGATCGAGGAGCCCCAGCAGTGAGCGCTTGGGGTCGGCGTTGGAGAACACCTGGGCGGCGGTGACCACCGAGCCGTCCCGGAGCCGGACACCGGTGGCCACTCCACGTTCGACGATCACCGTGTCCACCGGAGCCGATGTGCGGATGGTGGCCCCGTGTGCTCGGGCGCCCGCCGCGAGCGCCTCACTGATCGCCCCCATCCCGCCGCGAGCCATCCCGAATTGGCCGAAGTTGCCGTTGAACTCGCCCCAGGAATGGTGCCCGTAGGTGTAGGCGGTGCCCGGGGTGGACGGGCCGCCGAAGATCGAGACCATGCCGAAGAACGTGAGCATGCTCTTGAGCCGTTCGTCGTCGAAATACCGGTCCAGCAGATCGCGCACCGACAGCAGGGTGAACTCGTCGAACAGCGTCTGCTCACCTGCGGCCTCGAACGCCGCGAGAACCTCGGAGCGCTCCGGGGGAGGCTTGAGCAGGTAGGGCGTCACCAGCCCGGCGAAGCGCTGCAACCGGATCCCGAAATCGAGGAACGCCTGCGCGTCCTTCTTGTTCAGCTTCTCGAGTTCGCGCAGGGTCCGGTCGGTCTCCTTCCACATGGTGAAGTGCGTACCGTCGCGGAACAGGCTGAACGACAACGCATCACCCTGGTAGAGATCCAGGCCGTACTTGGCCAGCTCGAGTTCGGTGATGATCTCCGGGCGCAGCAGGCCGGCGATGAACGCGCACGACGACCATTTCGAGCCAGGGATCAGTTCCTCGGTGACGCAGGCGCCGCCGACGACGTTGCGGGCCTCGAGCACCAGCACTTTCTTGCCGGCGCGGGCGAGGTAGTTGGCGGTGACGAGGCCGTTGTGGCCGGCGCCGATGATGACGGCGTCATAGTCGGTTGTCATCAGATCTCCTGAGGCAGCGGGGAATGACGGGTGAAGACGGTGGTGACACTGCCGGGTTCCACCAGTTCGTCGAAGCGTGCGACGACGGGCTTCAACTGGGGGGCGTTGTCGCGGACCGTCTCCCATTCGGGCCAGGACGCCACGGTCATGATTTCCACAACGGTGCCGTCGTCGGAGAGATAGACCTCGAATCCGAGGACCTCGTCGAAGCTCAGACAGACGGGTCGGTCGAGTTCGGCGGAGAACTGCTCGAAATCCGAAACCGGCACCCCGGGGCGCAGCCGGAACGTGTTGATGGCGCTGACCGTCATGTCAGGCGCTCTCACGGTTGATCATCACGTGCTTGATCTCGGTGTACTCCTCGAGCGCGTACACCGACATGTCCTTGCCGTTGCCGGACTGTTTGAATCCGCCGTGCGGCATCTCGGGGGTGACGGGCAGGTGGTCGTTGACCCACACCGTGCCGAACTGCAGGTCGGCCGAGGCGGTCATGGCCCGGCCGATGTCCTGGGTGAAAACCGATGCAGCCAAGCCGTATTCGGTGTCGTTGGCCCAGGAGATCACATCGTCGTTGTCGCTGAACCTGGTCACCGAGGTCACCGGACCGAACACCTCGGTGCTGACGATCTCGTCGCCCTGGCGCGCGCCGACCACCACGGTGGGGGCGGTGTAGAAGCCGGTGCCGGGGTTGTCGCCCTGGATCAGTTCGGTGTGGCCGGTGGCCTTGGCGCGGGCCACGAACCCTTCCACCCGGTCCCGGTGCTCGGCGGTGATCACCGGTCCCATGGCGGTGTTCTCATCGGCGATGTCGCCTAGATCGAGTTCCTTGACCGCTTTTTCGAGGCCGGACACCAGATCGTCGTGCACCGACTCGTGGACGTAGATGCGCGAGGCGGCCATACAGTCCTGGCCGGAATTGCAGAACGCGCCCTCCATGATCTTGGCGACGGTCAGCGCGATATCGGCGTCGGGGTACACCAGTACCGGGGCCTTGCCGCCGAGTTCGAGGTGCAGCCGCTTGAGGTTGGAGTCCGCCGAGGCCCGCATCAGGGCGCGTCCGGTGTCCACCGAACCGGTGAGTGAGGACATCCGCACCAGCGGGTGGGAGACCAGGCGCGCACCGACATCCTCACCGTCGCCGGTGACGATGTTGAGCACACCGGCGGGGAACAGGTCGGCAGCCAGCTCCGCGAGCCGCAGCACGGAGAACGGGGTGTGTTCAGAAGGCTTGAGCACCAGCGTGTTTCCGGTGAGCAGGGCGGGCGAGATCTTCCAGATGGCCATCAGCAGTGGGTAGTTCCACGGGGCTACCGAGCCGACGACGCCCAGCGGGTCGCGCCGGATGATGCTGGTCTTGCCGCGGACGAATTCGCCGGCCGCGCGGCCTTCCATGGTGCGGGCGCCGCCGGCGAAGAACCGGAGGTGATCGGGGATCATCTCCATCTCCTCGAGGGCCAGGCCGATGGGCTTGCCCACGTTGCGTGACTCGATCTCGGCGAGGGTGCGTGCGTCGTCTTCGATGCGGTCGGCGAGCTTGAGGAAGGCGCGAGCCCGCTCACCCACCGGCGTCCTGGCCCAGTCCGGGAAGGCGGCGTGAGCGGCGGCGACGGCCTTGTCGACGTCGGCGACGGTGCCGTGGGCCATCTCGGCGAAGGCTTCCCCGGTGGTGGGTGCGGGGATCTGGTCTTTGGCGCCCCCGGAGGCGTCGGTCCAGGCGCCGTCGATGAACATCTTGTCGTGAAAGGTCATGATTGCTCCAGTTCAGTTCGGGCCGGCGTTGGCGGCCGTGGTCAGCAGGGCGCGTACCGCGTCCTTGGAAATCGGTTGTTGCGCAATGGACATGTGCACCATCAGTCCTTCGATGACGACGTCCAGCAGGCGGGCGGTGGCGCGGTCGAAGTGCTGTGCCAGGGCGTCTTCGGCGCGCTCCATCCATGCCTGGGTGATGCGTTTGTTGTCTGCCCTGCGCACGGCGTCGCCGTACAGTTCGAAAGTCACGGCGAGTTCGTTGGGGTTGGCAGCCAGGTCGTCGGTGATGGCCAGCACGATGCACTCGATCAGATCCGCGCCGGGTTCGCAGGCCGCCAACCGGTTTTCGAACCGGGTCGCGAGCTTGTCGACGTGGGTCTGGAAGGCGAGTTGGACGATATCGTCGAGCGTCTTGAAGTGATACGTGATCGAACCGAGGGGGACGTCGGCGGCTTCGCCGATCGCGCGGTGCGTGATGCCTGCAACACCGTCGCGGGCCAGGACTGCCAGGGCCGACTCCACGATGCGCTCCTTTCTGTCTGGGTCGTGACGGCGGGCGCGCCGGGGAGCGGTGGCCATGGTCGACCTCTCGTTAGGAACGTTTGTACGTATCGTTACGTACAAACGTACCTATCGCTCCGCCGACGTGCTCGGCTTCGGCTGAATTCGTCTAGACGGCTTCGGGCGCCGGGTCGTCCAACTCGCGTTCGTTGAGTGCTCTGCCGACCAGCGCGTACCTCTCGGGGGCGAAGAAGCGCAGGTAGAGACCGTAAGCCATGCCTCCCAGCAAGGCGAGGAAGACCAACGAGAGCATGAGTACGGCCGTCGCGCCCGTCACCCCCAGCAGGACGTCCAGGCTGTCGAGCGTCAGGATGAAGAAGGCGCTGAGCCCGAGGATCGCGAGGAGGGGTGCGATCACGGTGTTCCACGGACGTTTGTCGACGTCCGATCGGCGGAAGAAGGCGAAGATCGCGATCCCGGCGACCAACTGCGAGAAGATCACGCCGATGGTGCCGATACCGGTGGCCCAGGTGAACAGCGTGGCGAACGGATCCTGGCCGGCGATGGCGAACGCGACGATGACCACGCCGACCGTGACGCTCTGGACGATCGATGCCACCCACGGCGTCTGTCGGCGGGGCAGCGTCCAGCCCAGCGGTTTCCACACCAGAGTCTGGCGGCCCAGCGAGAACATGTATCGCGAGACGTTGTTGTGGAAGGTCACGATCGCGGCGAAAGTTGCTGTCACGATCAGGATCTGGAACAGCAACGAGATGTTGTGCCCGATGATGGTGTCGCTGGCGGCGAAGATGAAGTTGCCGCCGGTCTCGGTGGCGATGGACACCACGTTGTCCAGCCCCAACGCGTTCATGATGAGCCAGCCCGACACCGCGTACAGGATGCCCATGAAGGCGATCGAGAGGTAGGTGGCGCGCGGGATGGTGCGGGCGGGGTCGCGGGCTTCTTCGCCGTAGATCGCTGATCCCTCGAACCCGATGAACGACGCGTGCGCGAACATCAGTGCCACGCCCAGCGCGCCACCGAGCACGATGCTCGGATTGAAGGGTTCCAGCGAGAAGTCGGAGAGCGGGACATCCTTGCCGAACAGGCTGAACACGCTCAGGACCGAGATCATGGTCACCTCGAGCGTCATGAAGACGCCCAGTACCTTGGCCCCGGAGTGCACGCCCTGGATGCCCAGGCCCAGGCAGGCCAGCAGCCCGGCAAAGGCGTAGGCCCACCAGGGGATGGCCACGCCGAGAACGGGATTGAGCAATTCCGCGGCGTAGTAACCGAATCCGCCGTACAGCCCGGCCTGGATGGCGTTGTAGGCGAAGATCGCCAGCGACGCCGAACCGAGTCCGGTGATGCGGCCGAGGCCGAGCGTGACGTAGGCGTAGAAGGCGCCGGCGTTGGTGACGTGCCGACTCATGGCCACGTAGCCGACGGCGAAGATCATCAGGACGACGGCCGCGATGACGAACGCGCCCGGCATCCCGATGCCGTTGCCGGCACCGATGATGATCGGATACAGGGCCACCACCACGGTCAGCGGCGACGCGGCGGCGATGATGTAGAAGAAAATGCTGGGCACGCCGAGGGTGTTCTCTTTGAGCCCGTGGTTTCGCCGCCCGCCGAGCTGGGCGGCCCCGGCGGACGACGATGACGTGTTCTTGACGGGCCTTCTGTTGGTGGGGCGCTGTGGTGGCAAGGACTGGGTGACGTTGTCCATAGTCGTTCAACTCTCGTGGATTGTGACGATCGCGGGGCCAACTTCGTGCCCATGTGCCCGCAGATCAGTGGCGGGCACACGGTCGAAGAGTCTGTTCACCTCCCTCGGGTCGGGCGCGAGACCGATGGTCAGTTGGCGAGAACGGGGGTGGCCGTACGGGGGCGCGGCGACACTGCCACGTCCGGGGAGCTGGTGTGGGCGAGTTCGTTGAGTATCGCCGCGTGGCGCACCTTGTGGCGGATGAGCTCTTCATGGAACTCGGGCCGGACCCAGCCGTTGTACATCACGGCCTCGGATTCACCCGGCTCGACTTTGAAGTACACCGGGCCCGCCACGCGGGCGATGTCGCCGGCTTCCCACAGCCGGTTCATCCCGCCGAACGACTCGAAGGTCTCGGCCCACACGTCCAGGGGCACGTCGACGGCCCGGCGGATGGCGGCGAGCATCGGCCGGCTCAGGTCGCCGACGGGGTTGACGCTGTCGGCGCCGAGGTCCTGCAGGATCCGGATCGAGGCGGGGTTGGCGTGGCCCGCGTACACCGAGATCTTGAACTTGGCATCGGCGGGGATGTGCCCGGCGTCGCGGGCCTTGTTCAAGATGTCGAGAACGCCTTCGTCCCAGACGAGTACGCCGCGGATGCCGGTGGAGAACACCCGGAGGTAGTCGTCGAGCAGGTACCGGACGTTGTCGAGACCGCGCACGCGCCGGCCGCCGGCCTGGCCTTCGGTGCTCAAGGCCTGGCGGCCGAGATCCCATCCGGTGCGGGGGCCGGGGACTGCGATCAGCTCGATGTTGTTCTCGGCCGCCAGCATCGCGACGTCGCGGAGCTCAGAGGTGTTGAGCAAGGTGGTGCCGCCTCCGAAGGCGATGATGCGGTGGATGAAGACGTCCTGTTTCTCGGCTTCGTCCAGCAGTGCCTCGAGGGTCGAAAGTCGTTCGACACCAGAGATTTCCAACCGGTACTTACCGCCGTCGTCGAAGGTCTTGTCCGACGAGGCGAGCGTGTAGTCGTCGGCGGACAGCAGGCCTTGCGAAGCCAGAATGCTGGCCCCGTCGACCTTCGATGAACGGCTGTCGGCTGCGGTGGGCATGGCATCTCCTTCGGGAACGGTCTGTGCGGGTCCGCTCTGAATTTCATTTAGTGAAAATCAACTGCGGTGAATGAAAAACTAAGAGATGGCAAGCGTGGTGTCAATAGGAAGCGGCGAGTCCGTGGCCTTCACTGGGTACTGGTAGCCTTCACTGGGTGAAAAACGAGGCTCGGTCCGAGAAGGGCTCGAATCTGATCGGTGTCGAACGCACAGCGCGAATCCTCAGTGCGATCGCGGATGCGGATTTCGGGAATCTGACCGAAATAGCAAGGCGCACAGAGCTGAACGAGGCCACCGTGCTGCGGTACCTGAACAGTCTCGCGGCCTTGGGCTATGTCGAGCGATTCAACACCGCGCAGTACCGCCTCGGCTGGGAGATCTTCCGCCTCGGGCAGCGGGCCTTCACCGGCCAGGTTCCCAGCGACGTGGTGCTGCCCACCATGGAGCGGTTGATGCTCGAGTTCAACGAAACGGTGAACTTCGCCGCGCACAAGGAGCGCAGCGTGGTGATCCTCGAAGTCGTGGAGGGCCGTCGCGCGGTGACGAAACTGAGCAATGTCGGGCAGTCGGACCCGTGGCATGCCTCGGCGCTGGGCAAAGCCTTGATGGCGAGCATGCCCGACAGCGTCTGGCGCGACATCGTGGCCACTGCGGGGCTGCCGGAACTGACGCCGCACACCATCACGACCATGAAGAAGATGGCCGCCGAGATCACGCAAGTGCGCCAGCAGGGCTTCGCCGTCGACCGGGAGGAAGCCGCCGAAGAACTGACCTGCGTGGCCGCCGCGGTCCCGGCCGCCGGCGGCGGGCCCTCGCGCTACGCGTTGAGCATCAGCTTTCTCACCCACCGGTTGACGCCTGAACGTCTGGAACACGCTGGCGCGCAAGTGATTGCAGGCGCCAACGAGATCGCTCGCAAGCTGCCGTGACGGATCGGCGCCTGGCAGGCAAGGCCGCGGTGGTCACCGGCGCGACGTCCGGCATCGGCTGGGCCACCGCGACGCGCCTGCATGCGGAGGGGGCATCGGTGTTGGCCACCGGCCGCGACTCCGGCCGCGGCGACGAGCTGGTCCGATCGCTGGGTGAGCGCATTCGCTTCATCAGCGCCGACATCACCGATCCCGAGACCGCCGGCGCTGTGGTCAACGGCTGCACCGAGTCGTTCGGCGCCATCGATGCCGTGGTCAACAATGCCGCACTGGACCTGTCTCAGGAGCTGCTGTCCACCCCGATGAGCGCCGTTCGCCGGCTCTTCGAGGTCAACACGTTCGGCACCATCGCGATGGTTCAAGCGGCCGCCGGCTCGATGGTGCACGGTGGGTCGATCGTCAACATCACCTCACGCCTGGCCCTCATCGGGGTGCCGACCATGGCTGTCTACGCCGCCTCCAAGGGGGCGGTGCAGGCGTTCACCCGCTCGGCGGCGGTCGAACTCGCTCCTCGGGGAATCCGGGTCAACGACGTGGCGCCGGGCATGACCAAGACACCGCTCTACGATGAATGGCTGGCGGGCACGGCTGATCCCGATCAGACCGAGAGTGACGTGGTGTCTCGAATTCCGTTGCGCAGGTTGGCACTTCCCGATGATGTTGCGGCGGCGGTGGCCTACCTGATCTCTGATGACGCGCAGTACGTCACCGGCACGACCATCAGGGTCGACGGCGGTTACACCGCGCAGTGATCACTCGGCAGGATCGAGGCGGGCCGGCCACCAGACCCGCGGGCCGATCAAGGTGAACAGTGCCGGGATCACCACCGTGCGAACCAGGAAGGTGTCCAACAGGATTCCCAATCCGACGATGATGCCCAGCTGGGTCAGCACGATCAGGGGCAGAACGCCGAGCACGCAGAACACCGCGGCGAGCACGATTCCCGCGCTGGTGATCACGGCACCGGTGGCCGAGACCGCCCGCACGATGCCGCTGCGGGTGCCGTGGTCGCGAGTCTCTTCGCGAGCCCTGGTGACCAGGAAGATCGTGTAGTCCACACCGAGTGCCACCAGGAACAGGAACGCGAACAGCGGGGTGCTGTTGTCGAGTGCGGGGAAGCCGAACACATGCACGCTCAACCACCCGCCCAGGCCCAGGGCGGCCAGCGAGCTGAGCACTGTCACACCGACCAGCAACACCGGTGCCACCACGGCGCGCAGCAGGACGAACAACACCGCGAGCACCACGGCGAGGATCGCCGGGATGATGATCAGCCGGTCACGGACGGCGGCGTCGCGGGCATCGAGTGCCTGTGCGTCCGAGCCGCCGACCACCGCGTCCGGATCCGCGGCATGCACCGAATCGCGCAGGGCGGTAACGGTGTCGAAGGCTTCGTCGGTGCCGGGTGCGGCCTCGATGACCACGGACCACTGGGTCAGTCCGGACGGAGACTGGCCCGTCGGGTTGGCCGACACCACGCCGGGGGTGTTGTCGATATCGGCTTGCAGCTGCGCGGCTTTGTCGGTAGCGCCGATCACCGAAGTGGGGTCGGTCAGTCCGCTGGGAAAATGCGCCGCCAGCGTTTCGAATCCGCTGACGGATTCGGCTTTTACCCGGAACTGTTCGGTTTGCGACAGCCCGATGTTGAGCCCTAGCAGGCCACAGGCGAGTACGGTCAGCGCCACCACCGAGGCCAGCAGGATCTGGGCCGGCCGTCGCGCCACCGAAGTGGCGATCCGGTGCCAGGCTCCCGCGTCCGCCAGATCTGGGCCGCCCTGGCGGGGGATGAACGGCCAGAACAACCGGACACCGCACACCGCCAGCAGCGGCGGCAGCACCAGCAGTGAGAACACCGCGGCGACAACGAGTCCCGACGCCGCCTGCACACCGAGGCTGCGGGTGCTGGGGGAGGCGGCGAACAGCAGGGTGAGCAGTGCCAGCACCACCGTGGCGTTGCTGGCCACAATGGCGGGGCCGGCGGTGCGTACCGCGGTGCGCAGCGCCGAGCGGTGATCGGTGTCGCGGTGTAGTTCCTCGCGATACCGGGAGATCAGCAGCAATGCGTAGTTGGTGCCCGCGCCGAACACCAGCACGCTGGTGATACCGGCGGTGGATCCGTCGGCGGTCAGGCCGGCCAACGCGGTGACGCGTCCGCCGACGACGGAGCCGAGTCGGTCGGCGAACCCGATGACGGCCAGCGGTACCAGCCACAGGACCGGGGAGCGGTAGGTCAGGATCAGCAGCAGCGCCACCACCGATGCCGTCACCGCCAGCAGGGTGATGTTGGCGCCGGCGAATGCGTTGGCGATATCGGCGCCGAACGCCGGGCCGCCGGTCACCTGCGCCACCAGCTCCGGAGGAAGGCCGGTGGAGGCGGATTCGCGTAGTGCGGTGACGGCATCGTCGAGCGCGAAACCGGACAGGTCGCCGCTGAGCGGGACCGCGGCCAGCGCGGCCTGGCCGTCCTCGGACACCATCAGCGGTGCTCCCGGGGCGCCGGATGTGGCGCGGAGCCGGGCGTCTTCGGCGGCCGTGCGATCGGCCGGGCTCAGGGCGGCGCCGTCGGTCCGGGAGATCACCAGGATGGCGGGTGCCTGGTCGCCGCCGGGAAACTCCGCGGCCAGGGCGCTGGCCCGCGCCGATTCGGCCGAGTCCGGGAGCGCGACCGGGGACTGCCCGGCCGAGGAGTCGCTTCCGGCCAGCGCCATCAATGCCCCGGACAGCAGTGCGATGACGAGCGCGAGAACCCATGAACGCGGTGCGGTGACAAGCCCTGCCAGACGATTCCAGCCCATCGTCCCAATATTTCAGTAACTGAAACATTAATCAAATGAACAAAGAGGCTAAGCTGCCGGGGTGACCGAACGCGGCGACCTCGAAGGCCAGATCGCCGCCGATGTCCGGGCGCTGTCGGCCGAGTCCGAGCAGATCGGCCGCTCGTTCGCCGGCCTGCACGATCTGACGGCCAACGACTTCCGCGCGCTGGTGCACATCCTGGTCGCCGACGACGACGGAGCGCCGCTGACGGCAGGCGACCTCCGCAAGCGGATGGGCTTGTCCGGCGCGGCCATCACCTATCTGGTCGAGCGGATGATCGCCTCCGGCCACATCCGACGGGAATCGGATCCCGCCGACCGGCGCAAGGTGATCCTGCGCTACGACCAGCACGGCATGGCCGTCGCGCGCGGCTTCTTCACCCCACTGTCCGAGCACACCCGCATCGCGCTGGCCGACCTCCCCGACGAAGACCTGGCGGCGGCGCACCGGGTGTTCACCGCACTGGTCGAGGCCATGCGCGCGTTCCAGGAGGGAATGGCCGGGCCCGGCTGACCTCAGTCTCTGTTCAACGTGGCCTCTTCGAGGTCCAGGTTGTGCAGCATCGAACGCAGCACCTCGTCGTCGATGCGCTCCTCGTCGCGCTCCGTGATCAGCGCGGCGCGCTCAGCGGCCAGCATCTCCAACCGGAACCGCCGGAACACCGCCGCCGGGCTCTCGCCGATCGCGCCGCCGTCGCGGCCCAGCTGCTCCCACGCAGCGTCGCCGCGACTGCTGTTCCACCGGCGCAACACCGCGGCCGCGCGCTGATGAACCGCCGAGGACTCCCCGGATTCGGCTTGCTCGGCCAGCAACTCGTCGAGCCGGCGGCCCGCCGCGGCGGTGGCGCGGCTCTGCGCGGCAGCGGCGCGCACGGCGTCGGTCTGGGCTTCGTCGCCCTGCACGCCCAGGGTGCGGATGAGCCACGGCAGCGTCAGCCCATGCAGCAGCAGGGTGCCGATGACCACGACGAAGGTGAGGAACACCAGCTGCGGCCGGCCCGGCAGCGCATCGCCGGACAACGTGGTCAACGGAACCGCGAACGCCGCCGCCAGCGACACCACACCACGCATGCCGGCCCACGCGACGACGAACACCTGCGCAGGTTTGGGCGCTGGGGAACCGTTGCGGATGCCGGGCAGTTGCGTCAGGTAGGCGACCAGGAACACCCAGACGATGCGGGTCAGGATCACCGTCGCCAGCACACCCACCGACGCGAGGGCGATGGTCTTGCCGGGAATGCCGGTCAGTTCGTCGATGACCTTCGGCAGCTGCAGACCGATCAGGAGAAACGCGAACGACTCGAGCAGCAGCTGCAGCGCCCGCCAAACGGCGTCGTCCAGAAGCCGGGTCGCATAACTTGCGCGCGTCGAGCGCTGCCCCACCACCAGAGCCGCGCTCACCACGGCGAGCACACCGGAACCGTGGAGTTCCTCGGCGATCAGGTAGATCAGGAACGGTGCCACCAACCCGATCGCGCTTTCCACCAGCGGGTCGTTGAGCCGGGCCCGCACGAAGACGATCAACTGGCCCAGCACGACGCCCACGAATACGCCGCACACCACCGCGAGGCCGAACGTGCCCAAGGCGCCCTGCCAGCTGGTGGCGGCGCCGATCGCCGCGGCCAGCGCCACCTTGTACGCCGTCAGCGCGGTGGCGTCGTTGAGGAGGGACTCCCCGCCGAGCAGCGTCATCATCCGGCGCGGCAATCCCAGCCGGCGCCCGATCGCGGTGGCGGACACCGCATCGGGTGGGGCGACGATCGCACCCAACGTCAGCGCTGCAGCCAAGGTCAGATCGGGTACCAGCTCGTAGGCCACGATGCCCACCACTGCCGTGGTGACCAGCGGCAACCCCACCGCCAGCATGCCGATGGCCCGCTTGTTGCGCCGCAGGTCCACATAGGAGCTCTCCAGGCCGGCCGACCACAGCAACGGCGGGAGCAGGACGAACAGCACCAGGTCCGGCTCGAGGCTGATCATCGGGACCCCCGGGATCAGGCCGACGCCCAGACCGGCGACCACCAACAACAGCGGCGACGACAGATTGAACCGTCGTGCCAGCGCAGCCACCAACACAGCGGTCACCAGCACCGCCAACGTCTGGGCACCCACGTCCGTCCGACCTCCGTTCGCCGCAACCTATCCTTGGACGCACAGCTTGCAGGATGACGTCCGGAGGTGCCCGACCTTGTTGAGACTGTCCCGGCGGCGTCGGGTCCCTGCGGCCGGCGCGTCGGCGAAGCGAGGCCCCTGCGCGCACCTGCTGGCTGCTGCCGACGCCCACGAACCCAAACCCGCCGCGATGCGCTGTCAGGAATGCGTCGAAGACGGCGAGCCCAGCTGGGCACACCTGCGGATGTGCGTGACATGCGGTCACGTCGGCTGCTGCGATTCCAGCCCGAAGCGGCACGCCACCGCTCACCACGAGGCCACCGGACATCCGGTGATGCGGTCGATCGAACCGGGTGAGAGCTGGCGCTGGTGTTACGTCGACCTGGAGTTGCTGGCATGAGTGACGAGTCGACGGACGCCGATCCGACCGTGCCCGGCGATGCCGAGGACACCCCGGTGGAAGGCACCGAACCCGAGATCGGCACCCCATCGCCGCGGCATGCGCCGGTGATCCTGCTGCTCGGAGCCGGCGAGTACGGCCGTGACCTGGTGAACGCGTTCCAGCAGTTCGGTGCCACGGTCGCTGCCGCCGACACCTACGCCGACGCACCCGGGCATGCGGTCGCCGATGACGCGGTGGTGGTCGAACTGACCGACCCCGAACAGCTTTCGGCGTTGATCGAGCGGGTGCGGCCCGATTACGTGGTGACCGCCACCGATGCGGTCGCCGCGGACGCCCTGGCAGCGGCGGCCGAGGCCGGACTCGCCGAGGTGGTTCCCAGTGCGCGCAGCGCCCGCCTGTCGCTGGACCGGGAAGGCCTGCGCCGATTGGCGGCCGACGACCTCGGGCTGCCGACGGCGCCGTTCTGGTTCGCCGGATCGGTCGAGGAACTGACGGCCATCGCCGACCACGCCGGCTTCCCGTTGGTGGTCAAGCCGCTGGTCGCGCTGCCCGGCGAAGGGCAGTCGGTGCTGTTGCGGCCCGACGACGTCGAACCCGCCTGGGACCTCGCGGTGTCGGCCGGTGGCCGGTTCACCCACAACCGGGTGCTGGCCGAGACGGTGGTCGAGATCGACTACGAGGTCACCTTGCTGACGGTGCGCACCGGTGACGGGCCGAGCGCGCTGTACTTCAGCGAGCCGATCGGCCACCGGCAGGTCGACGGGTTCTCCAGCGAGTTGGTCCTGGAGGCGTGGCAACCGCAGCCGATGGGCACCGCGGCGCTCGACGCGGCGAAATCGATCGCCGCCCGGGTGGTCAACGCGCTCGGCGGCCGCGGCGTGTTTGCCGTCGAACTCCTGGTCCGTGGCGACGAGGTGTACTTCTCCGATGTCACCGCCCGCCCCACCGACACCAGCGTGGTGACGCTGCGCTCGCAGCGGCTCAACGTCTACGAGCTGCATGCCCGCGCAGTGCTCGGCCTCCCGGTGGACACCATCATGATCTCGCCGGCGGCCGCGGAACTGGTCTACGGCACAGGCGCCACCGTCCTCGAGGGAGACGGCCTGATCGCCGGCCTGGCGACCGCGCTGCGTGTGCCCGAGAGCGACGCTCGGGTGTACGGCAATCCGCCCGGACACCCGGCGCTGTCCAGGCGCCGCCTCGGGCTCGGGTTGTCCACCGCCGCCGATGTCACCACCGCACGTGACCGTGTGCGTCAGGTCTCCACGGCGCTGCGTAAGTTGTGGCAGGAATGAACAAGCCCAAGCCCGACGACTCAGGCGGTTCCACGCCGGTGCCGTTCATGATCGCCCTCGCGATCATCGTGGTTGTAATCGGTGGAATCGGCCTGTCCACGTTGATCGGCGGCGACGACGTTCCCGAGGTCGATGTCGTGGCGCAGGCGGCGATCGCGCAGAACGACGCGCTGCAACGCGCCGACTACACCGATTTCGCCGCCTTCACCTGCAAGGCCGAGGTGGGCGAGGAAGCCGATGTGCTGAAACAGCAGCAGGATTCGGTCAACACCAGGGGTGCCCGCTTCATCGACGGGGTGGCCGGTGTCACCATCGACGGCGA
This sequence comes from Mycobacterium sp. Soil_C_30, assembly GCF_057656995.1. Lineage (NCBI taxonomy): Bacteria > Bacillati > Actinomycetota > Actinomycetes > Mycobacteriales > Mycobacteriaceae > Mycobacterium > Mycobacterium sp. Soil_C_30. The sequence continues at coordinate 185,522 of NZ_JBDGJH010000013.1, forward strand.
CAAGGCCACCGGAACGGTGACCTACCACTTCGACAAGGCGCCCGATGACTTGATCGACGCCGCGACCACCTTCGTCCGTGAGGACGGTTCCTGGAAGGTGTGCTCACCCGGTCCGTGACGCGGGCGCGTCGCGTCATGTGGAAAACTCGGCTACGTGAGTTACGCAGGCGATATCACTCCCGAAGAGGCGTGGAACATACTCAGCGACAACCCCGACGCTGTGCTCGTCGACTGTCGTACCGACGCCGAGTGGAAATTCGTCGGCGTGCCCGACCTGTCGGACCTGGGCCGCGACGCCGTCTTCATCGAGTGGAACAGCGTCGACGGCACCCGCAACACCAACTTCGTGTCGGATCTCGCCGCAGCCGGAATCGAGGCCGGTGAGCGTCCGGTCATCTTCTTGTGCCGGTCCGGTAACCGGTCCATCGGCGCCGCCGAGGCGGCCACCGCCGCGGGGATCGCGCCGTCCTACAACGTGCTCGACGGGTTCGAGGGCAACCTCGACGAGCGCCGGCACCGCGGCACCACGGGCTGGCGCGCGGTCGGTCTGCCCTGGGTGCAGTCATGAGCGAAAGTCCTGAGGTGCCCAGCGTCCGGATCCCGGCGCCGCTTCCCGACGGCGTGAGCCAGGCCACCATCGGTGTGCGCGGCGGGTTGCTGAGGTCGGGTTTCGAGGAGACCGCCGAGGCGATGTACTTGACCTCGGGCTACGTCTACCAATCGGCGGCCGATGCCGAGAAGGCGTTCACCGGCGAGATCGACCGTTATGTGTACTCGCGGTACGGCAACCCGACCATCTCGATGTTCGAAGAGCGGCTCCGGCTCATCGAGGATGCACCGGCGGCCTTCGCCACGGCCACGGGGATGGCCGCAGTGTTCACCGCGCTCGGCGCGCTGTTGGGTGCCGGTGACCGGCTGGTGGCCGCGCGCAGCCTGTTCGGTTCCTGCTTCGTGGTGTGCAACGAGATCCTGCCGCGCTGGGGCGTCGAGACCGTGTTCGTCGACGGGGAGGACCTCTCCCAGTGGGAGGAGGCGCTTTCGGTACCCACCCAGGCCGTCTTCTTCGAGACCCCCTCCAATCCCATGCAGTCGCTGGTCGACATCGCCGCGGTCAGCGAGCTGGCCCATGCCGCGGGCGCAAAGGTGGTGCTGGACAACGTCTTCGCCACGCCGCTGCTGCAACAGGGCATCCCCCTGGGGGCTGACGTGGTGGTGTACTCCGGCACCAAACACATCGACGGCCAGGGACGGGTGCTCGGGGGCGCGATTCTGGGGGACAAGGAATACATCGACGGTCCGGTGCAGAAGCTGATGCGCCATACCGGTCCGGCGATCAGTGCTTTCAATGCCTGGACGCTGCTGAAGGGCCTGGAGACATTGGCGGTCCGGGTCGATTACTCGAATCGATCGGCGCAGCGGATCGCCGAGTTCCTCGAAGATCATCCGGCGGTCAAGTGGGTGAAATACCCGTTCCTGGAATCACACCCGCAGTACGACCTGGCCAAGCGGCAGATGCGCGGTGGCGGAACCGTCGTGACCTTCGAGCTCGACGCGGCGGAGGGGGCGGGTAAGCAGCGGGCGTTCGACGTGCTGGACCGGTTGCAGGTCATCGACATCTCCAACAACCTCGGAGACGCGAAGTCACTCATCACTCATCCCGCCACCACCACACACCGGGCCATGGGTCCGGAAGGCCGGGCCGCCATCGGTCTCGGTGACGGCGTGGTGCGGATCTCGGTGGGCCTCGAGGGCACCGACGACGTGATCGCCGACCTGGATCAGGCGCTGCGCAAGGGCTGACAGCGAACCGGCACGCGGCCGGGCGTCCGGGGCTATGCTGAGCGGGTGATCAGCGGCGAGGCGCTGACGGGGCGGGACAGTGAACTGACCGCGATGCGCCGTGTGCTCACCGGGCCGGGCACCTATGCGGGCGTGGTGATAGCCGGTGCCGCCGGCGTCGGCAAGACCCGGCTGGCCCGTGAGCAGCTGGCACAGGCCGCGGCGTCCGGTATGCGTACGTGCTGGATCATCGGCACCGCCTCGGCGCGGCCGATCCCGCTGGGCGCCTTCAGCGCGACGCTCGGCGACACCATCACCGACCCCGCGCCCAGCGTGCGTCGTGTGATGAATTCACTTGTCGCCCAGCAACGCCCGGGTCGCGTGCTGATCGGTGTCGACGACGCGCACCTGCTCGACGGCTTCTCCGCGCACGTTGTGCACCAGCTCGCCCAGACCCGCGAAGCGCGACTGATCCTCACCGTCCGTACCGGGGCCGCGGCGCCGGATGCCATCAAGTCGCTGTGGAAAGACGGCCTGCTGCTGCGACTCGACCTCGAACCCCTCTCGCCGGAATCCACCCGGTCCATGGTCGAGGCCATCCTGGACGGTCCGGTGGATTCTTTGAGCGCGCAACGTTTCTGGAAGCTCACCGGCGGTAATCCGCTGTTCCTGCAACAGCTCACCAAGGACCAGGTGGCGGCAGGGCATCTCAAGCAGCTTGCCGGTGTGTGGATGTGGGACGGCGGGGTCGCGGTGTCGCAGAGCATGAGCGACCTGGTGGGTACCCAGCTCGACCAGCTGCCGGCCGAGCTCGCCGCGGTGGTCGACACGCTGTCGCAGTGCGAACCGCTCGAGGTCGACCTGCTGGCCGAACTCGTGGGCCGCGAAAACCTGGAAACCGCTGAACGCATGCACCTGATCACCGTCGACCGCAGTGCCACCGGGTTGGTGGCGCGGTTGGCGCACCCGCTGTTCGGTGAGCTGCGTCGTGCCCGGGCCGGGGAGATGTACCTGTCGAAGGTGCGCGGGGGACTGGCCACGCAGCTGGCCCGGCGGGATGAGCGCGACCCGCAGGTCACCGTGCGACAGGCGCTGCTGACCCTGGAATCGGACCTGCCGCCGGATCCTGGCCTGTACCTCGAGGCGGCGCGCCATGCCATGACGTTGCTCGATCTCGACCTGGCCGACCGGTTCGCCGGCGCGGCGGCGATGTCGGGTTCGGTTGAGGCGGCGGAACTTCGCGCGGTCAACCGCTTCCTCGCCGGGCGTGGTGAGGAAGCGTCGGTGTTGCTGCGTGCACTGGTCGAGCGTGGTGACGAACATCGTCATCGTTGGGTGACGATCCAAGCCGTCAACCTGATCTGGATGCTGGCGCGCCCTGCGGAGGCGGGTGATCTGCTGGCGGAGCTGGCGCAGCTCCCCGAAACCGAGGCGCAGCGGATGTCGCGTTTTGCCGCCGAAGCCTCGGTGGATGCGGTGTTGGCGCGGTGTCTGGACGCCGAACGCAAGGCGCGGGCCGCGCTGGAATCCGGGTTGCTCTCGGATCTCGACCACATGCTCGCCTCGGTGGCCTTGATGATGGCGGCCGGTGCGCTCGGCCGGGCCCAGGACATCACTCCGACCGCCCGCGCGGCGTTGGACCGGGCGGCCGATTCGCACGAGACCGCGCACATGCGGTTCTGGTTCGGGGGTGTCTACGCCCGCGCCTGCAGGCTCACCGGCCGGATCGAAGAGTGCCACAAGACCGCCGATGTGCTGGCGGTGCTGGCCAAGGACATGCCCGGACTGGCCTATGCCAACCTGGCATCCTTCATGGGCAGTACCGCGCTGATGCGCGGCGACCTGCTATCGGCGCAACGATTGCTGCACGAGGCGCTGGCCGGTGTGGAGAACCACGGCATCACCACAGGGCTGCAACCGGCCTGCACGTTCGCCCTCGCCGAGACCCACGCCAAGCTCGGGCAGGCCGAAGAGGCTGCGGACATGCTGGCCCAGGCCCGACGCGTGGTGCGGCCGGAGTTCTTGTTCATGCAGACCGGACTCGCCTTGGCGACAGGCTGGTCACTGGTGGCCGGTGGCGCATTGTCCGAGGGCATCGACACGGTGCTGGCCGAGGCCAAGGTGGCCGCCGGCCGGGGACAACCCACCCACGAGTTGGCCTGCCTGCAGGCCGCGACACAATGGGGCGCCACCGAGCACCTGTCCGAGATCGCCGCCCGGGCCCGGCAGTTGGCCGAACAGTTGGCCCTGCCCGTGGCCGATGCCGTTGCGCTGCACGCCGAAGCGTTGAAACGCCGCGACGGGGAGGGACTGCTGGCGGCGTCGCGGGCCTATCAGGCGCTGGGGGACCGGGCCACCGCCGCCGACGCCGCAGCGCAGGCGGCCGTCACCTTGACCGGCGCTCAGCTGCGCAGCCGAGGGCTCTTCGCCGCCTCGATTTCCGCGCAGCTGGCGGCGGACTGCGGTGGGTTGTCCACTCCCGCGACCCGCATGCCGAAAACGCCCACCCCGCTGACCGGGCGGCAGCGCGAAGTGGCCGAGCTGGTGGTCGCGGGGTTGTCCAACAAACAGATCGCCGAGCGCACCTACAGTGCGGTGCGCACCGTCGAAGGCCACATCTACCGGGCCTGCCAGCGGGTGGGGGCGTCCTCACGTGAGGAACTCGCCGAGATCCTGCGCCGGGGCGGGTTCGGCACGAACGGGCGGAAGTAGCTGGGTCGACGATGCACGCGCCCGGCTCTCGACGTCAGCTCTTGTTCTCGATGACACCCACCGCGCTCTGCGCCCGCTGCTCGTAGGCAGCGCGTGCGGTCGCATCGAAGTTCAGGAACACGTCGTCGTTACCGAATTTCTTGGTGAGCCAGCGCCGGCCCTTGGGGGGCAGCAAGGCGGTGAGCAGGCCGACGAAACGCAACGGGCCGGGCACCGACAGGTGGGTGATCTTCGGGTTGTCCAGAGCCTTGACCACCCCGGCGGCGATCTCTTCGGGCTGCACCGGCTTCTGGGCGCCGGTGTTCTTGGTGCCGGAGGTCAGGTCGGTGTTGGTGAAGGTGGGCATCACGCAGGTGACGTTGACGCCGTGGGGGGCGAATTCGTCGGCCATGGCGGTGGTGAGCCCGACGACGGCGAATTTCGTGCCGGCGTAGACCACCTGGCCGGGCAAAGCGATCAGGCCGGCCAGCGACGCGATGTTGATGATGTGTCCGCTGCGCCGCTTCACCATGTCCGGAAGCACCAACTGACTACCGGTGAGCACGCCGTAGAAGTTCACCTCGACCGAGGTGCGGATGGATTGCTCGGAGGCATCCAGGAACGGGCCGATGGGCATGACGCCGGCGTTGTTGATCAGTACGTCGATGTGGCCGCCGCCGTCGGCGCGGGCCTTGTCCAGGAACACGGCGAAGGATTCGCGATCGGTGACGTCGACGGGGTAGCCGCTGACCTGTCCGAGGCGGTTCAGGTCGGTGACCGATTCGTCGAGGACCGCCACGTCGCGATCGCCGATGACGACCCGCGCGCCGCGCGCCAGCAGTGCCTTCGCGGTGGCCAGGCCGATGCCGCGGGCGGCCCCGGTGATCACGATGGTCTTACCTCTGATGTTGTCCATGGCGGGGAACTTTACACCTGTCAAGTTTTGATGGACAAGTATGTGCTTGCGGCGTGAGCGTGCCGGATTTCGGCGCAGCCTGAGTTGAATGGCCCCCCAGGAATGCATCCGCCGGCCTGGCGTTGGACCCTTGAGTGATGACCGGCTACCCAATCGGCCCATCAGGAGGTCAAGCGATGACTGTGCCGCTCTCGATATTGGATCTCGCGCCGGTCAGCGCCGGTTCCGATGTGGCCACCGCGCTGCGCAACACCGTCGACCTGGCCCAGCAAGCGGAAGCCTGGGGTTTTTCCCGGTACTGGGTCGCCGAGCACCATTTCGTGGCGGTGGCCAGCTCCGCGCCGGCGGTGCTGATCGGACAGATCGCCGCGGCCACCAGCACCATCCATGTCGGTGCGGCGGCGGTGCAGCTGGGTTTCACCACCGCCACTGCGGTGGTGGAGAGCTTCGGGATGCTCGAGGCGTTCTACCCGGGCCGGATCGACCTCGGCGTCGGGCGCTCGGGGCAGCGACGGGCAGAGGCACAGCAGCAGACGGCGAAAAAGCCTGAGCCGCAGACCCAATGGCGAGACATCGACGGAGTGGTGGTGCCGCCGCCGTTCGACCTGAGTGCGATGATGCGCAGCGAGCGGCTCCGCGCGACGACGACGCTGCTACAGCAACCGAACGCCGTCGCCCCGGATTTCGCTGAGCAACTCTCCGACATCCTGGCGATGATCAACGGGACGCACACCGTCTCCGGTTTCGATGTGCACGCGGTGCCCGGTGAACGCAGCGGTCTCGTCCCCTGGGTGTTCGGCAGCAGCAAGGGGCAGAGCGCGCAGGTGGCCGGCGAGCTAGGCCTGCCGTTCGTGGCTAGCTACCACATCACGCCGGCGACAGCGCTGGACGCGATCACCGCCTACCGCAACGCATTTCGGCCTTCCAGTAGTTTGGCTGCGCCCTATGTGGCGGTGTCGGCTGATGTGCTGGCCGCCGATGACAGTGCCACGGCGCACCGGTTGGCCTCGAGTTTCGGGCACTGGGTGTACTCCATTCGCGCCGGCGGTGGTGCCGTGCCGTATCCGGACCCGGACACCGTTGCGCCACTGACAGACGAGCAGCGCGCGCTCGTCGCCGACCGGACCGCCACGCAGTTCGTCGGCGACGCCGGCGAGGTGGTTTCGCGCCTGGAGACGTTGCAACGGGTCACCGGCGCAGACGAATTGGTGATCACCTCGGTGGCGCACCGGCATGAGGACCGGTTACGCAGCCACGAACTGATCGCCAAACAGTGGAACTTCGGCTGAACCATCCAAAGTAGGCGCTGCGCAGCCGGTTTCACCGTCCAGGCCGGGCCTCGTCGACCATCTCCCGGATCGGCCCGCGCCAGACGTCGCCGTGCCCGGGAATCAGGACGTCGGTTTCCAACAGGGCCAGGGCGTCGAGACTGCGCACACAGTCGCCCTCGTTGTGGTTGAACACACGGTGCAGAAGCTGCGGGCCGTGTTTGGGGGAAGTGGGGTGCCCGGTGACCAGCGCGTCACCGCTGACCAGTACGCCGTCGACCAGATACGAGCAGTGCCCGCCGGTGTGCCCGGGCGTCGGGATGGCAATCGGGTGGCCGGGCAGCGTCGCGGCGATCCCCTCGGTGAGCACCTGCGCCGACGGGATGCCGTCGTGGACGAAAGCGCCCTTGCGGACGATCTCCAGTGACCAGGCCAGCCACCGTGGCTGCCAGGCGTGCATCACCACATCGATCGGCGACGCCTGTTCCAGATAGTCCCGTTTGGCGTGGCCGACTTCGTCGGCGTGACAGAACACCGGTGTGCCGTGTTCGCCGGCCAGCCAGATGGCCGTGCCGAAATGGTCGATGTGCGCGTGTGTCAACAGGATTGCGTTGATATCGCCGACATCGAATCCGAGTTGACGAACCGAGGCCAGCACTTCGGCACGCTGACCGGGATAGCCGGCGTCGATCAGGATCACCCCGTCTGTACCGGCCACCAGCGTCCAGTTCACCAGGTGGGTTTGCGCCAGATACACGCTGTCGGTCACCTGGACGAGGTCGTTGACGGCGGCTGCCATTGGGCGAGTTTATCTGGGGACCGAGGCCGGGAACTCTGGGTCTCTGCGCGGGTGGCGGTGCCCTCGGTAGCCGCGAGGAGTAGAAATGAGATCGTGGCTGAACTCAAACTGGGATACAAGGCGTCGGCGGAGCAGTTCGCGCCGCGTGAACTGGTCGAACTGGCGGTCGAGGCCGAAGCGCACGGGATGGACAGTGCGACGGTCAGTGACCATTTCCAGCCGTGGCGCCATGAGGGCGGACACGCCCCGTGGTCACTGGCCTGGATCACGGCCGTCGGCGAGCGCACCAAGCGCCTGCAGCTCGGGACCTCGGTGCT